>JASEER010000002.1 GCA_030019475.1 Thermoanaerobacterales bacterium
GCATCATATTAACGGTCTGGATCAACTTGACCATCCAGAAAACGGAAGGCTCTACCTGTATAGCCTTCGCATCCGAGAGGAACCCGCTTCATCCAACTCTTTGGTGTCACTTATACAGCGTATCGGGGGCCTGTTGACCAATAAACCGGAGTTATTGGATTTGTATGAGGAGCGACTGGCTCAAGCTGGATATTCTCCCCTCTATGCTGAGCGTTATTCGCAGACAAGGTTCAGGGTGGTCAGTGAGCGACTTTACCTGGTGGAAACGGGATTCCCGCGCCTGTCAACGTCGTCCTTCAGTGGTGGTCTGCCCCGAGGTGTCGAGAGGGTAGAGTATGAAATAAACCTGGAAATATGCCCTCATCTCTGTGTTGGCAAGTCTCCCACCGAACCAGGTATCAACTTGGAGCCGTGAGATTGTGACGGTCGCTCGTACAGGACACCACAGTGACTTGGCGTCCATTCCGCCACCATCATGATGGTTTCTGATGGACCCAACTCTTTGAAGGAAGAAGGATTAGAGCAGGTGTGCACGCTGGCAAGGTGACAGAGATTGTCCAATTCCTGATTTGGTATTATGTTAACCGGGGACGGGATTATCCCTGGCGTCAACAGCGGACTCCGTTCAGGGTCTATCTATGCGAAATGCTTCTGCAACGAACCCGTGCGGATCAGGTTGAACCGGTGTTCCGCTATCTTGTGTCCCAATATCCCGACATTAAGACACTAAATGAGTGTTTTGAAGAAGCAAAATCGGCAATGTGGTCTCTGGGGCGAAATTGTCGTCTTCAATGTTTTAAAGCTGGTTTAGAACATCTGGTCAATAAGTATTGTGGTGAAATCCCATCGGGCCGGAAAGAGTTGCTGGCAGTGCCGGGAATTGGAATGTACATCGCAGCCGCGATTAGGATATTTGGTTTCGGCATACCGGATGTGATTGTGGACGCGAACGTAGTCAGGATTCTGTGCCGGCTATACGGTTTGCAAGCAACCCCGGAAACGCGCCGGCGGAAGCAGTTTATTGAACTCGTGACCAGACACGTACCTACGAGTTATTGTATTGAGTATTCTTATGGTCTTTTGGACTTCGCGGCCCAGGTGTGCCGACCTGTTCGCCCTGATTGCGGTAGTTGCGAGATAAGCTCCCTGTGCGAATACCGAAAACAATGATGGTAGTTAAAAAGTCTGGCAATCCAGTAGCTATTTGGTGTGCTAGACGTCCCAACAACACTTAATTAAGGAAGATTCGGCTTCTGTGTACTCCGGATGCTGGGTGATGAGTTGGGCGGCCACTTATGTTGCGACAACCTACGACGCAAGCCATTGGTCGAAGTTGGCTTACAAGGCCTCGCTTGGACTTTGACGCTTGGCCAGATGAAGTGCTGGATTCAGACCGAGGCGGCCAGCATCCTCGTGCAATCAGCCAAAGAGAAAAATCTGGTCCTAGGTCATGGCGAGTGTTAGACTTCCTAGCCGAACACAAGATGGCATTGATAGTAACGCTTTCTTTGCCGAGAAATGGGGATAAGGCGACGTTGGTCCTTGAGCTTTATAAGGTTACGCCAACACTAGAAAGGCAAAAGCCTATCGCTTACCGTGTAATTTGGCACTTGGCCTGCCTGGCTGCTGAAGTTCATTCACCTAGAGCGCTTGACGGCGATGAGAGGCGGTACCTGTGGCGGGTAACCTTACCGTGCCGGGTCGCAACAGCCTCAACAAGTCCTTTCCTCAAGAGGCTCTGCAGGATAGACCAGGTTAGCCAGCCATCCTGGTCAGGTAAGTTTAACGCGAGTCCAGCCACCAGCTCTATCTCTTTATTAGTGGTTCCAGGCCCTCCAGGCTGGCACTGATCCAGCTCTTGCATCATATTGAGAACGTGCTGCTCCAGCAGCTCGATTATTTTGATACCTTCCACTCCCAACCCTCCCTGCAGAGCTCGGTCCTGGGGATCTAACCTGCATTGGGGAACTCTCCATGATTATCGATCTCCTGCTTCACTGTTACTGCCTCCTCACCGTTGATCAATCGTCAGGGTGTTACAGCTATATTCGCCAATCTTCTCCAAGTTCCTTCAAACAAGACACGTCCGCTACCCCCGCTCGATCCACAGCGACAGGCGGCGGTAGGCTACGGGGTCGTTGGGGCGGACGAGGGCGATCCGCCCCCGGTAGGCCGCGCCGCGGCGCAGGTGGAAGGCCACGGTGGCGGCGATGGCCATGGGCAGGTAGCCCAGGTCGCCGCCGTTAGCGGTCCAGAGGTGGACGGCCTGCGGGTCGTGGGGGTTGTGGGGTTCGGCTTCGAGGACGACCTCCTGGCCCACGGTCAAGAAGGGCAGGGCGAGGGCGCGGCGGCCGTGGGTGAGTCCGGCCGGGTGGACGTAGAAGGACGGGCCGGCGTAGATCTCCCGCGGGTCGCGGGGCGGCAGCCCCCAGAAGGCGGGGTTCGCCAGGGTGTCCGGCGGTCCGTCGCCGCCGTCGCGGTCCTCGCCGCGCATGTTGCCGCAGAGGTGCTCGGCCAGCAGGTTGGCCCGCATTTCGGGCGCGAGAAGACGCTGGAGCAGCAGGGAGGCGCTGTGCCCGGGTGCCAGGTCGCCCAGCAGGCTTAGGGCCATGGCCGGGGCGCCGGCGAAGGCGTGGGCCGCGGCGGCGGACAGGCCGGCGGCCAGGGCGCAGGCGCCGGCGTGCTCCCAACTCCCGTCCGGCCAGCCGACGAAGAAGCCCTGGACCTCGGGCCAGTACTCCGCCCGCTCTCCCCGGCCGGCCACCCGCAGGGCGTGGCGCTGCATGTCCGCGGGGGTCAGCAGCCGCGGCTTGAGCCGTTCCTCCGCGATGTCTGCGTGAAATTCACGCTCGCCCAGGAATGACAGCCGGCTGCGCAGGACGGTACCGCTTTGTCCCAACGGGTTGGACATTCCGATTACCGTCTCCAGACTGAACATCTGCACAACGCCTCCCCGGATTTTGATTTGGTTGCCGTTAAGGAACTTCCCGTGGTTTCACGGGATGACATAGACCAGCGCGCCTTTCTTCTGAAATTCCGGTGGTATCTCGCCGACTGACCAACCGGGGTGTGTCGATTCAAGGTAAAAGTAGTTGACCCCGTCTTTCTGGTAATAGCTGCCCGGACAGCCCGCGCACTCGACTCCTACGGCCATGTGCCCGGGGTTGTCGTTGAAAAGCAGAAGCGCCGTCCTGTAACCCATCGCCCTGAGAACTGCGGCAAGAAGGACGGACTTGTCCTCGCAATCCCCGCCGTCCACCAGCGTTTCGACCGGATACCTGGGATACTCTCCTTTTTCACTCCGGTAGGGTATCGCTTCCTGGACGAAGCAGGCTGCAAACTCTATTTCTCCTCTCGGAGTCCGGGGTGCCTTTTCGGCAATTGCTTCGGCTAAGCTTCTTACCAGTTCACTGTTTTCCGCCACGTAAGGCACATATCCGTCAAGCATCTGCCGGTAAGCTGCTGTTTGGTACGATTGCTTCAGTGTGAGGTATTCCAGCTGAATCCTGGTTAGATTGCGCTGAGCTTCCCTGTAGGCACTCAAGTATGTCTGGTACTTTTGCAGTGCTGTATGGTAGGAATCCCCTGGCTGGATCTGGCACTGTCGATACCAGAACTCTGTGTAACGCTGCAATTCGGCCGTTTGTTGCTTGAGATTCCTGAGTTGCTCCACATATTCGTTCAGAACACGTTCGTGAATCCTCGGCTGGTTGCCGTAATACCGGTACATTTCCGCGGAGATGGGCACTTTCCATGTCCATTCCCGGCCTTGTTGGTCGTGCCACCTGTAGTCTTTGACAATGAGTTCTGGATCCGGGGCCGCCGGGCCGGCGGAAGCCGAGGCCCTCACCGGAGCAGTCAGTATCAGGATCAGCAGGAGCGTCAGAAGAGGCCGTCTTTTCGTCAAGAAACTTCGCATGGGTTTCCCCCTCCCGCGACGATGTCCGCACACCTTGGACGGCACGCGTCCCGTGCCGATCGCCCTATCTCTTGCAGACCCCGGTGCCCGGGCCTCCCCCGAATCCTCGGGTCCAGCCTGAGGGTAGCACGAATACCCCGTCATATGCTGGCGGTATGCCGGAAAAACCATCGTCTCAAAACAAACCGCCATTCAGGCGACGGCCGAGTCCGGGGCGTTTGCGTCTTTTGCCCGCCCCGCGCCGGTGCTATAATAACGTGGGGTGTTATGCAAATGGAGCAGGAACGCATCCGGAACTTCTGTATCATCGCCCATATCGACCACGGGAAGTCCACCCTCGCCGACCGCCTGCTGGAGTACACCGGCGCCCTCTCGGCGCGGGAGATGCAGGACCAGGTCCTGGACCAGATGGACCTGGAGCGGGAGCGGGGGATCACGATCAAGCTGCAGGCGGTGCGCCTGTCCTACCGCGCCGCCGACGGAAGGGAGTACCAGTTGAACCTCATCGACACCCCCGGGCACGTGGACTTTTCCTACGAGGTCTCGCGCAGCCTGGCGGCCTGCGAGGGGGCGCTGCTGGTTATCGACGCCTCGCAGGGCATCGAGGCGCAGACGCTGGCCAACGTTTACCTGGCCCTGGACCACGACCTGGCGATCATCCCGGTGATCAATAAGATCGACCTGCCGAGCGCCGAGCCGGACCGCATCCGGCGGGAACTGGAGGACGTCATCGGCCTGGACGGCGAGATGGCCGTCCCGGCCTCGGCGAAGACCGGCGCCGGCGTGCCGGAGATCCTGGAGCGCATCGTGCGGGAGATCCCGCCGCCGCGGGGCGGCGCGGGGGACCCCCTGCGGGCGCTGATCTTCGACTCCCACTACGACTCCTACCGCGGGGTCATCGCTTACGTGCGGGTGATGGAGGGGCGGATCAGGAAGGGCATGCCGGTCCGCCTGATGGGCAGCGGGAAGGACTTCGAGGTTTCGGACGTGGGCATCTTCCGCCCGGCGCCGGTGGCCGTGGACGAGCTGTCGGCCGGGGAGGTGGGCTTCATCGCCGCGGGGATCAAGAACGTGAAGGACTGCCGGGTGGGGGACACGGTGACCGACGCCCGGCGCCCGGCCGCGGCGCCCCTGCCGGGCTACCGTCCGGCGAAGCCGATGGTCTACTGCGGCCTCTACCCGGTGGAGACGAACGAATTCGACCGCCTGCGCGACGCCCTGGAGAAGCTCTCGCTGAACGACGCCGCTTTGGCCTTCGAGCCCGAGACCTCGATCGCCCTGGGTTTCGGGTTCCGCTGTGGCTTCCTGGGGCTTTTGCACATGGAGATCATCCAGGAGCGGCTGGAGCGGGAATACGGCCTGGAACTGATCACCACCGCCCCGAGCGTGGTCTACCGGGTTACGAAGACGAACGGGGAGGAACTGGAGATCCAGAACCCGTCCGACCTGCCGCCGGCGGGGGAGATCGCGGCGATGTCCGAGCCCTATGTGCAGGCAACGATCATGCTGCCGAAGGAGTTCGTGGGGCCGGTGATGGAACTCTGCCAGGACCGGCGGGGCACCTTCCGCAATATGGAGTACATCAGCGCCCAGCGGGTCATGCTGACCTATGACATGCCGCTGGCCGAGATCATTTACGACTTCTTCGACCGCCTGAAGTCTTCCACGCGGGGTTACGCCTCGCTGGACTACGAGTTCAAGGGCTTCCGGGAGGCCGACCTGGTGCGGGTGGACATCCTGGTGGCCGGGGAGCCCCTGGACGCCCTTTCCTTTATCGTGCACCGCGACCGCGCCTATTACCGGGCGAAGGGCCTGGTGGAGCGGCTGCGGCAGCTCATTCCGCGGCAACTCTTCGAGATCCCGGTGCAGGCCGCCGTCGGCCAGCGGGTCATCGCCCGCGAGACGATCAAGGCGCTGCGCAAGAACGTGCTGGCCAAGTGCTACGGCGGTGATGTGACGCGCAAGCGCAAGCTTTTGGAGAAGCAGAAGGAAGGCAAGAAGCGCATGAAGCAGGTCGGCAACGTCGAGATCCCGCAGGAGGCGTTCATGGCCGTGCTGAGTATCGAGGAGAAATAAGTATTATGGAAGGCTTCGGCCTGTACGTCCATGTCCCCTTCTGCCTGCGGAAGTGCCACTATTGCGACTTCGTCTCGTCCCAGTTCGACCGCATCGACGCCGACCTCTACCTGCGGGCGCTGGCGCGGGAAATCACCCTGCGTACCGAGGGGGCGGAGTACCCGGTGGTGCGGACGGTGTTCTTCGGCGGCGGAACGCCGACCACCCTGCCGGGGCAGGTGCTGGCCGGCATGCTGGACGAACTGCGGCGCCACCACCACTTCGGCGATGACGTTGAGGTGACGGTCGAGGCCAACCCGGGGACGGTGGACGGGGAGAAGCTGGCCGCGCTGCGGGAGGGGGGCGTGAACCGCCTGAGCCTGGGAATGCAGGCCGCCCAGGACCGCCTCCTGGACATGCTGGGGCGCGCGCACCGCGCCCGGGACGTGGCGGAGGCCGTGCGCCTGGCGCGGGCGGCGGGCTTCGCCAACCTGAACCTGGACCTGATCTACGGCCTCCCGGGGCAGACCCCGGCCGACTGGGAGGAGACGCTGGAGACGGCGCTGGACCTGGCGCCGGAGCATATCGCCGCCTACGCCCTGGAGATCCACCCGGAAACCCCCCTGGGCGAGGCCGTGGCGCGGGGGGAACTGGCCCCGGCCGACGAGGAACTGGAACTGGAAATGTACCAGACGCTGCGCGATGCCCTGCGCCGGGCCGGCTTTGTGCACTACGAGATCTCGAACTTCGCCCGTCCCGGATACGAGTGCCGGCACAATCTGAACTACTGGGCGAACGGCCCCTACGCCGGTTACGGCCCGGCGGCCTGCTCCCACCTTGACGGCCGGCGGACGACCAACGAAAAGGACCTGCTGGCCTACGCGTCGCGCCTCTTCGCCGGCGAACTGCCGGCGGCGGAGACCGAAGTCCCGGACGAGCGGGCGCGGATGGCCGAGACCGTCTTTCTCGGCCTGCGGCTGATCGCCGGCCTGTCCCGGGCGCGCTTCGCGGCGCGCTTCGGGCGGGACGTTACCGCGGTCTTCGGGCCCGAGATCGCCGGGCTTGAGGCCAAGGGCCTGGTGGAACTGACGCCGGACGCCCTGCGCCTGACCGGGCGCGGCCTGCCGCTGGCCAACGAGGCGTTCGCGGCTTTCATATAGTCCTTCAAGACAGCCACGGCCGGACGGCGGCGCGCAGTTTTTCTGCGTCGACGGGCTTGGACAGGTAGTCGTCCATCCCGGCGGCGATGCACTTCTCCCGGTCGCCTTTTAACGCGTTCGCGGTAAGGGCGATGATCGGCACGCGGCGCCCGGTGGCGGATTCCAGCTCACGAATGGCCGCCGTGGCCTCGAATCCGTCCATCCCGGGCATTTGGCAGTCCATCAGGACCAGTGCATAGGGTTTTAACGAAACGGCCTCCACCGCTTCCCGGCCGTTGGCCACGGCATGGACCTCCAACCCCATTTTCCCGAGCAGTAAAGATATCAGTCTCCGGTTGGCCGGGTTGTCCTCCGCCAGGAGGACCGGGCCGCTCCCGGGTGGGACCGGCGGGAGCGACGCCGCCGGCGCCGTGACAGGATGTTCCCGCTTCCCTTCGGAGCGCTCCAGGGGCACCGTGAACCAGAAGGTGGAGCCCTGCCCCTCCACGCTTTCCAGGCCGATGGTCCCGCCCATCAACTCCACCAGGCGCCTGCAGATCGAAAGGCCCAAACCCGTGCCCCCGTACTTGCGGGTGGTCGAACCGTCCGCCTGGGTGAAGGGCTCGAAAACGTACTCCCGGGCGGCTTCGGGCAGGCCGATGCCCGTATCGCTCACCTCGAAGCGTAGCGTGACCTGCTTCTCATCGGCGGCCTCAAGGACCGCCTTTGCCGTTACCCCGCCATGGTCGGTGAATTTGACGGCGTTGCCGAGAAGATTCAGCAGGACCTGGCGCAGGCGACCCGGGTCCCCGCGCAGCCATTCCGGGACATCGGGGTCCACGGTGATCCTTAAGGAGAGCCCTTTTTCGCGTGCCTTCCACGACAACAGCCCGGCGGCGCTCTCAAGGAGCGGCCGTATTTCAAAATCAACCTTCTCGAGCGCCAGCTTCCCGGCTTCGATCTTGGAGAAATCCAGGATGTCGTCGATGATCGTCACCAGTGATTGGGCGGAACTCCGTGTGACGGCGGCCAGTTCCCTCTGCTCGGGCGTAAGCCCGGTGTCAAGCAGCAGGTCGGTCATGCCGATTACGGCGGTCATCGGGGTGCGGATCTCATGGCTCATGTTGGCCAGGAACGCGCTTTTCGCCCGGTCCGCGGCCTCGGCGGCCTCTTTCGCCTTCTGCAGTTCGCGGTGCGACCTCTCCAGTTTCTCCAGCATGCCGTTTACGACTCCTGAGAGCTGGGCCAGTTCGTCCTTGCCGGAGACGGGCAGCCGCGCCGAAAGGTCCCCCGTGGCGCTGATCCTACGGACGCTGGCGTTCAACTGGGCCAGCCGGGCCAGGACCGTCCTCTCCAGGAGCGCCATTGTCACGACGCCGAACACCACACCCACTACCAGAAGCGAGTAAATGAGGTAGCCTACGCCGGCCTGTCCCTGTCTGTAAATCGTGCGGGGCAGGGTTACCTTCAGCAGAAGAACCGGTTTCCCGTAGATGTCCTTCAGGGCGGTGTAACCGGCGACGGATTCTTCATCGACCGGCCTGGTCCAGACCGGCGATTCCTCGGTGAGGGATGAGAGGGCGGCGGAAAAGTCCGCCGGCAGGGACGGGTCGTCTAAGCGCCGCAGATCGAGGGCGACGTGTGTTTCGCGGGCGATCCGCTCCAGTTCCCGGCGGTCCAGGTAGCGTCCCATGACCAGGGCTCCGCGGACCGGGCCCTCCCCTTCGCTGGTGATAACCGGGCGCGAGGCGACAAGCACCGGGCCCCGGGGGAGAAGAATAAAGCCCGTCAAGCTGCTTTCGGGGTCCGGATGCCTGAACAGCGGGCTGGATGGAGAGAGCACGTCCGGCAAGGTGGGCGGAGGAGGCACCTCTTTCTTGTTCCGCCAGTCGGCGAACTTGGCGCACACGACGCGGCCCGAGGAGTCGGCAAACAGCATGAAGTTGACCCGCAGGTCGGTAAAGGTGGTGGAGGTCAGGTTTGATCTAATGTAACCGGGGTTTAGGTCTTGAATAAAGCGGTAGGTGTCGTCCCAGGTGGCCCAGTCCCCGGCGGCTCCGTGCAACCCAGACAGGTCGTCGGATAGGGCGTGAAGGACCCGTTGCACGCCGAGTTCCGTGTTTTGCGCCTCCACTTGGGCGGATGTGCCCAGTAAGATCACGCGCGCGACGGCGTACAGGATGGCCAAAAGGCAGAGAAATGTGAGGCCGATGATGGCCAGTGTTTTCCTGCGGAGGGTCAGGGTGGCACCTTCTCTCTGTTGTCCGGGTTTTATTGACACCGGGGCCGGCCGCCCTTAGAATTCTAAGCACCGGGGCGGGTGGTGTAACCAATGGGATACAGTGTCAAAGAAGTGGCCCGTGAGCTTATGCTTGAACCGGAAGACCTGGTTCCGGTCTTTGTGTCCTTTTTCGAGGAAGCTTCGCAAGTCTTCTCGGAATGTTACCAAGCCCTGAAAACAGCCGACCTTGACGCCCTGCGGGGCCGGTTCCACGCCTTAAAGGGCTCATCCGCCAACCTGCGGATGCACTCCGTGACCGAGTTGGCGATGGCGCTTGAAGACGGCGCCAGGTCGGCGGACCTGGAGCTGATCGCAAGTCTGTTGCCCGGCCTGCAAAAAGCCGTTGATGACATAGAGGAGCGGGTAAGAATTTTTTACGGCTTAAATGAAAGCGCGCTCGGGTAGTTGTGCTTCGCGAAGAAGGCGGCCATCTTTTCCTCAGCTAAAGCTCCGTTAACAGCCAGTTCAATGAACTGTTCCACCAAGCGGGGGTCCCACTGCGAACCGGCGCCCTTTTGCAGGATTTCCAGGGCCGTCTGCCGTTCAAAGGCCTGGCGGTAGGGACGGTCGGTGGTCAGGGCGTCAAAGGCGTCGGCGATGGCCAGGATACGTGCGCCGAAGGGGATTTCCCTGCCGGCCAGGCCGTCTGGGTAGCCGCTGCCGTCAAAATTCTCATGATGGTGCCTGATGATGGGCAGTATGGGCTTGAGGCTGGATACATGTGAACAGATTCTTTCGCCGGCGACGGGGTGCCTCTTGACGATCTCGAATTCCTCCGGGTCAAGTTTACCAGGCTTCGAAAGGACGCCGTCCTTGATGGCCACCCTGCCGATATCGTGGAGTAATCCGGCCATCCGCATCTGCCTGTGGGCGGGTTTTATTCCGGGGAAGATCTTATGGGCCAGCATTTCGGCGTAAAACGCCGTCCGGCGGGAATGGTCCACGCTGTATGTGTCCCTGGCTTCCAGAACCAAGGCAATAGAGATGAGCGTGTTACAGGCGTTCTCAAGCTCGGTCTGCAGGGTCTTGATCCGTAGCAGCGACTTGATGCGGGCGCGCAGTTCCAGGGGATTGAAAGGTTTGGTAATGTAGTCGTCGGCCCCTTTTTCCAGGGACTTCACTTTTTCCTCCGGGTCGCTCAGGGCGGTGACGAGCAGCACGGGGGTCAACCGTGTCTCCTCCGCGTTCCTGACAATGGAAAGCACTGAGTGCCCGTCCATGCCGGGCATCATTACGTCGAGGAGTATCAGGTCCGGTTTCTCCTCGGCGATCTTCTTGAGGGCCTGTCTTCCGCTGCCGGCCTCGATTACGTCGTATTCCTGGAGTTGAGCTTTGAGGAGGGTAAGGCTGGATTGTTGATCATCGACGATCAGTACCTTGGGTCTTTCCATGCGCATAATCCCCTAAATCCACTGTTTGTCTTTACTTTTCTTATTAACTTCGACATATGCTATCTTTTTCCTCTCATTATTGACCGTGTTTTCGGAGCGGCCGATCAAATTGACGACGCCTGGCTACTATTGACATCACCCTACCGGGGTGCTATCTTATTCCCGGGGAGTTTAGCACTCAACGCGAGAGAGTGCTAATAGCGGAAGAAGGTGTTATGGATGGACGAGCGCAAGAAGCGGATCCTGTGGGCCATCATCCAGGACTACATTGCCACCGCCGAACCGGTGGGTTCCCGTACTATTGCCCGCAAGTACTCCATGGGGGTCAGCCCGGCGACCATCCGTAACGAGATGGCGGACCTGGAGGAGATGGGCTACCTCGAGCAGCCCCACACGTCCGCGGGCCGCATCCCCTCTGTGCGCGGCTACCGTTACTATGTCGATTACCTGATGCAGCCGGAGGAGCTTAGCGAGGAAGAGCGCCGCCTGATCCAGGTCAGTTTTCAGGATAAGGTTAAGGGCATGGCCGAGGTCATCCAGCACACGGGGCAACTCCTTTCCCGGCTTACAAACTACACCGCCATGGTCAGCACGCCGCGTCTGGGCCGGACGAAGATCCACAATGTGCAGCTGATCCATATGGCCCCCGGCCAAGCCCTGCTGATCGTGGTCCTGGAGTCCGGGGCGGTGCAGCATACACTTATGGAAATTCCCGAGCACGTAATGGAGTGCGACCTGGCGACGATCGCCCGTATTTTCAACGCCAAGATCAAGGGCCTGGACATGCATGACATCCGGCTGACCCTTCTACGGGAGATCTATGTCGAGCTATTGCGCCACCGTGGGCTCGTCAACACCATAATGGAGCTGATTGAGGAAAGCAGCGTTTCAAAAGAGGACAAAATTTATCTGGGCGGCATTTTAAACCTGCTCGGCCAGCCCGAGTTCTCCAGCGTGGAGAAGGTGAAGGCGCTGCTTTCCATCCTGGAGCAGGAGGAACGGCTCTGCAGCCTTCTGGCCGGGCACGAGGAACACGGTGTCTCGGTGCACATCGGGAACGAGATCGGGCACGAAGGCATCCAGGAGTGCAGCATGGTCTGCGCCGGATACGCCATTGAGGGCGACGCCGCGGGCGCGGTGGCGGTGCTGGGGCCGACCCGCATGCACTACGCGAAGACCGTCAGCGTCGTTGACTGCCTTTCCCGGCAGCTCAGCCATGTTCTGGAAAGGATCTACCGCAGTGAGTGACCTTTTAAGGGGGATCGTTTTTGAGTCTTAAACAGCAAGCCAACCAGGGCGCCGAGGTCAATGAACGGCTGGGCGCCCTGATGACGAACGCCAACGCCGTCCGCGCCATCGCGGCCAGCGTGGAGGGCACTCTGGGCCCCAAGGGCCTGGACACGATGCTGGTCGACCGCTTCGGGGACGTGGTGATCACCAACGACGGCGTGACCATCCTGACCCGCATGGAGGCCAACCACCCGGCGGCGCGGATGATGATCAACATCGCCCGCGCCCAGGAAGAGGAGGTCGGCGACGGCACGACCACGGCCACGGTGATGGCCGGGCAGATGGTGGCCACCGGCGTAGAGCTGGTCTCACGGGGGGTGCCCGTGACGCGGGTCATCGAGGGGCTGCGCGTGGGCCTGCGCCGCGCCCTGGAACTCATACGCCAAGCCGCGCGGCCGGTCGCGGGTTTGAACGATCCCCGCCTCCGCCAGGTGGCGCTGGTGGCCGGGCGGGAGCACGACGACATCGCCGACCTCGTGGTCGAGGCCGCCCATCTCATCGGCGCCTCCAAGCTGAAGGACCCGAACTTTAAGCTGGCGGATACGATCATCGCCGAGGAAGGGGCGGAGAACGAGGTCTTCCTCGGGGTAATGGTTTCCAAGGAGCGCATGAACCGCCAGATGCCCCGTGTCAGGAAGAATGTCCGGGTGCTGGTGATCGACGATGCGCTGGAGCCCGAGGATATCGAGGAAGAGGCCCTGGCCACCGAATCCGGTTTCGCCCGTTACCTGGAGCTGCAGAAGGAGTTTAAGGATAACCTGGCCAAACTGGTGGCGATGGACGTCGGCCTGGTCCTGGTCGACCGGGGTGTGGCCGATATCGCCGAAGAAATCCTCACCGACGCCGGGGTGATGGTCGTCCAGCGGGTGCTGAACAAAGAGCTGCGGCGCGCCGCCGAGCATACCGGGGCGCGGATGATCAAGCGCTCGGCGCTGAAGAAACCCCCGCAGGATCTGGAGGCCTACATGGGAAAGGCTAAACTGGTGGAGGATGACGAGAAGCTGGAACGCCTCTGGATACGCCGGGGGGGCGGGAAGGCGATGGCTACGGTCCTGGTGGGCGCGGCCACGGCGGAAGTGGTCGGCGAGCGCGAGCGTATCGCCAAGGACGCCGCCGGCGCGGTTCAGGCCGCGGTCCGGGGCGGGATCGTCCCGGGAGGCGGGGCCGTGGAGCTGTGGGCGGCCCGTGAGGTCGAGAAGGTTCGGGAAAGCGTCCGGGGCATGGCCGCCTACGGGGTGGACTGTGTGGTCGAGGCCTTGAAGCGGCCCCTGGCGCAGATTGTCACCAACGCGGGCTTTAACCCCCTGGAAAAGATCGGGGATGTCATCGCCGCGCAGGTGGAAAACAACAGCGATTCCATGGGGATCGACTGCGATACCGGAGCCGTCGTTGATATGCTCCAGGCCGGGGTCGTGGACCCCGCGCCGGTGAAGATTTACGCATTGCGCGCGGCGGGGGAGATCGCCGAGGCCATCCTGCGCATCGACACCATCATCAAGAAGCGGGAAGAGGAAGATGGCGCGGGCAAGGGGGTAAAGCCGAATGACTGACGAGAAGCATAAGCTGGAAGAGCGGGTGGCCGACCCCGACCCGGAAAACGAAGCCGTGGAGCGCACGGACGACGCCGAAGTGAAGAACGGGGCCGAGGAGCAGGCAGCCGAAGGGGATGCCGCCCCCGAAGTGCCTCCCGGGGATACGGCCGAACGGCCGCCGGAGGAGAAGCCCTGCTGCGCCGCGGAAAAGGCGCGGGCCGAGGAGTACCACCAGCGGATGCTCCGCCTGCAGGCCGACTTTGAGAACTTCCGGCGGCGGACGCGCCAGGAGAAAGAAGAGTGGTTCCGGCTGGCGGCCGAGGAATTCGCACAAGCGCTGCTGCCGGTTTTGGATAACTTCGATCTGGCGATGGCCAGCCCGGGTGCCGACCTGGAGCAGTTTCTGACCGGGATGCGCATGATCCGGCGCCAACTGATGGAAACCCTCAATGCTCAAGGGTTGGAACCCCTGACGTCCGTCGGGCAAGCCTTTGATCCCGCCCGGCACGAGGCCGTGGGCCAGGTGACCGGGACGGAGCATCCCGACGACACCGTGGTCGAGGAACTGCGGCGGGGATACCTGTTCCGGGGCCGCGTACTGCGCCCCGCGATGGTTAGAGTGGCGAAATCCAAATCCGAATCTGATTCAGAATCGGGAGGTAATACGGAGTAATGACAACCAAGATCATCGGTATCGACCTGGGGACGACGAACTCCTGTGTGGCCGTGATGGAGGGCGGCGAGGTAACGGTTATCCCGAACGCTGAGGGCGGCCGTACCACACCGTCGGTCGTCGGCTTCTCGAAGACCGGCGAGCGGATGGTCGGCCAGGTGGCCAAGCGCCAGGCCGTGTCCAACCCCGAACGGACGGTCACCTCCATTAAACGTCACATGGGGACCGATCATAAAGTAACAATTGACGGCAAGCAGTACACGCCGCAGGAGATCTCGGCCATGATCCTGGCGAAGCTGAAGGCCGACGCCGAGGCCTACCTGGGCGGCCCGGTCACCAAGGCGGTCATCACCGTGCCCGCCTACTTCAGCGATTCCCAGCGGCAGGCGACCAAGGACGCCGGGCGGATCGCGGGCCTGGAGGTCATGCGTATCATCAACGAGCCGACGGCGGCCGCCCTGGCCTACGGCCTGGATAAGGGAGAGGACCAGACGATCCTGGTCTTCGACCTCGGGGGCGGCACCTTCGACGTCTCGATCCTCGAACTCGGCGACGGCGTCTTCGAGGTCAAGGCCACCAGCGGGAACAACCGCCTGGGCGGCGACGACTTCGACCAGCGCATCATCGACTGGATGGTTGCGGAGTTTAAGAAGGACACCGGGATCGACCTCCGCAACGACCGCATGGCCATGCAGCGGCTGAAGGAGGAGGCCGAGAAGGCGAAGATCGAACTCTCGACCGTCGTCACGCGACCCATCAACTTGCCCTTCATCACCGCCGACGCCGGCGGGCCGAAACACATGGACCTGACCCTGACCCGGGCCAAGTTCGAGGAACTGACCTCCGACCTGATCGAGATGACGATGGGGCCGACGCGGCAGGCCATGGCCGACGCGGGCCTCAAACCCCAGGACATCGACAAGATCCTGCTCGTCGGCGGGGCGACCCGCATGCCGGCCGTGCAGGAGGCCGTGCGGCGCTTCTTCGGCAAGGAGCCGCACAAGGGGATCAACCCGGACGAGTGCGTGGCCATAGGCGCCGCCATCCAGGCCGCCGTCCTCTCCGGCGAGGTCAAGGACATCGTCCTCCTCGACGTGACCCCGCTCTCGCTGGGCATCGAGACCCTGGGCGGCGTCTTTACGAAGATCATCGAGCGGAATACGACCATCCCCACTTCGAAGAGCCAGATCTTCACCACCGCCGCCGACAACCAGACCACGGTCGAGGTCCACGTCCTGCAGGGCGAGCGCCAGATGGCGGCCGGGAACAAGACCCTGGGACGCTTCGTCCTCGGCGACATCCCGCCGGCGCCGCGGGGCGTGCCGCAGATCCAGGTCACCTTCGACATCGACGCCAACGGCATCGTCAACGTCTCGGCGAAGGACCTGGGGACCGGGAAAGCGCAGAGCATCACCATCACCGGCTCGACCGGCCTGAAGGACGAGGAGATCGACCGGATGGTGAAGGAAGCCGAGAAGTACGCCGAGGAGGACCGCAAGCGCAAGGAGCAGGTCGAGGTCCGCAACCAGGCCGACAGCCTGCTCTACCAGGCCGAGAAGACCCTGAAGGAATACCGCGGGAAGGCCGACCCGGGCCAGGTCGAGCGGCTGGAGAAGGCGATGGCTGAATTGCGCGAGGCCCTGAAGGGCGAGGACATCGAGCGCATCAAGGCCGGGAGCGAGGAAATGATGAAGCCCCTGCACGAGTTGACGGCGGCCATGTACCAGCAGGCGGCGCAGCAGCAGGCCCAGCAGGGCCAGGGCACGCCGCCCGGGGGCGGGCCCGGACCCGGCGCGCCGGGGGACGGCGGCGACAAGACGGTGGACGCCGACTACGAAGTGAAGTAGCCCGCCTCCCCCTCGCTAAATCGGTGGGGGCCGATTGTGGTCAAAAGCCATATGCCTGTTGTAGAATAGTAGGGGCCGACCTCCGCGTCGGCCCGTGCCCTATGTTTGTCATGTGGGTGATATGTCTTGAGCGCGAAACGCGACTACTACGAGGTGCTGGGCGTCTCCCGCGACGCCTCGCCCGAGGAGATAAAGAAGGCCTACCGCCGGCTGGCGCGCCAGCTCCACCCGGACGTCAACAAGGACGACCCGCAGGCTGAGGCGAAGTTCAAGGAGGTCGCCGAGGCCTACGCCGTCCTGAGTGACTCCGAGCGGAGGTCCCAGTATGACCGCTTCGGCCACGCCGGGCCGCAGGGCCAGGGCTTCGACTTCTCCAACTTCGACCCCCGGGACTTCGGCTTCGGGGACTTCGGACTGGGCGACATATTTGACATGTTCTTCGGCGGCGCCGGGCGGGCGCGCACCGGTCCGCAGCGCGGCCGGGACCTGCGCCTGGACCTGGAACTCACCTTCCGGGAGGCGGCCTTCGGGGTGGAGAAAGAAATCGAGATCCCCCGCACCGAGTCCTGCCCCGAGTGCCACGGCTCGGGGGCGGCGCCGGGCACCAACCCCCGGACCTGCCCGCAGTGCCACGGGCGCGGCCAGGTGAGCTTCGTGCAGCAGACGGCCTTCGGTCAGTTTGTCCAGACGCGGCCCTGTGAGGTCTGCCACGGCACGGGGCGGGTCATTGACAACCCCTGCCATCGTTGCCGCGGCGCCGGGCAGGTGCGCCAAACGCGCAAGATCAAGGTCCGGGTCCCGGCCGGGGTGGACGACGACTCCCGCCTGCGGCTGGCCGGCGAGGGCGAAGGCGGGGTCCGGGGGGGCCCGCCCGGGGACCTTTACGTGTACATCACCGTCCTCCCGGACAAGGTCTTTAGCCGCGACGGGTATAATGTAACCTGTGACTTGCCGATCAGCTTCGTCCAGGCCGCCCTGGGGGACGAGGTCGAGGTGCCCACGCTGGAGGGGACGACCCGCTTCAAGATCCCGGAGGGCACGCAGACGGGGACGGTTTTCCGCCTGCGCGGCAAGGGCATCGCCATCCTCAACGGGCACGGCCGGGGCGACCAGCACGTGCGCGTGCGGGTGGTCACTCCGACCAAGCTGACCGAGAGACAGCGGGAACTCCTGCGCGAGTTCGGCCGCCTGGGCGGGGAAAAGACCCAGCCGCCGGGCGAAAAGAGCTTTTTCGAAAAGGTGAAGGACGCCTTCAGCGTCTGATGAGGCGCCCCACGACTTCCCGGAGTCCGGAGAGGAAGGCGTGGGGCATTTCCGTTATGCAGTCCTCCCGGCCGGTTTCGCCCAGGAACTCCTCGTGCCATCCCAGGTAACCCCACACGGGAATGCCCGCGGCCGAGCGGGCGATGAAGTCCCTCTCGGCCCCACCGCGGACGCGGTTCGCCACCCAGCCGACCTCTTCGATGCCGAGGTCCCGGGCCATGGCGGTAATGTTCCGGGCCGTGGACACCGCGGCCCTCGTCGGGTCGCAGACCACCACCAGGCGGTCCACGCCTCTGGCCGATCCCCGCGACAGTTGCTCGATACCGGCGGCGAGGTCGATGACGGCCATTTCCTCCTTGTCTAACAGGACCGAGGAAATGAGCGCGTTCAGGAACGCGTTTTCCCGGCAGTAGCAGCCCGCCCCGCCCTTCTTCAGCGCCCCCATGCGGATCATCCGTATGTTCCCGCGCACCAGGGCGTGTTTTTCCAACAGGTCGTCCACCCGCGGGTTCAGGATGGTATAACCGCCCTCGCCGCCGAGGCGCTCCCTGATAACGGACCGCATCTCCGAGAACGGTTTCAGGGTCGACGCCTCCCTTTGCGGCACCCCCAGAGCGCAGGCCAGGCAGGCGTCGGGATCGGCGTCCACGGCCCAGACCGGGCCTTGTTCCGCCAGGAGCCTGACCAGTCCCGCCGCGACGCTTGTCTTGCCGACCCCGCCTTTGCCGCCCACCGCAATCTTCACCGTAACCCACTCCATTCTTAAGCTTTACACATCCTTTTCCTATCAAACCACTGTGATACTATCAACTGTCAATGGATTTCAGTAAAAACCTTGAAATAAATACGTCATTTAGCTATCATTCTCTTACCATAGGATTGTGAATATGGGAACAAACAAGAGGAAAGGGGGATTACCCGTGAGCGATAGGAGCGTTGATGTGGCCACGCAGGCCATGGTTGAGAAGGCGTCGGCGGAAAATATCGAGCTGGTCTGGGACCGGCTGAAGGGGCAGGAACCCCAGTGCGAATTCGGGAGGCTGGGGGTTTGCTGTCGTAACTGCAATATGGGGCCGTGTCACATCCACCACTCCGGGAGAAGCCAGGAGGGTGTCTGCGGCGCCACCCGGGATACGATCGTCGCCCGTAACCTCTTGCGGACCATCGCCGGCGGCGCGGCCGCCCACTCCGACCACGGCCGCGATATCGCCCTGACCTTGTACCGGGCCGCCCGGGGCGAGGTCCAGGGCTACCCGATTAAGGACGTCGCCAAGCTGAAGGCGTTGGCCGCCGAACTCGGCGTACCGGTGGAGGACCGCGCCGCGGCAGACATCGCGCTGGACGTTTCCAGCCTCCTTCTGGATGAGTACGGGTGCGTCAAGGGCCGCCTGGCGTTCGTGAGGCGCGCCCCTAAAAGGCGCCGGGAACTCTGGGCACGGCTGGGCATAACCCCGCGGGGGATCGACAGGGAGATCGTCGAGAGCATGCACCGCGTCACCATGGGCGTGGACAACGATTACGTGAGCCTCCTCCTCCAGGGGATGCGCACCGCCCTCAGTGACGGCTGGGGCGGCTCGACCATCGCCACCGAACTGTCGGATATCCTGTTCGGGACGCCGCGCCCCGTCAGGGGGCGGAGCAACCTGGGCGTCCTGCGCGTGGACCAGGTGAACATCGTACTGCACGGGCACGAGCCCACGCTCTCCGACGTCGTGGTCGGCGCCGCCCGCGACCCCGAGCTGTTGGACCTCGCCCGGAGCCTGGGCGCGACGGGCATCAACGTCTGCGGAATGTGCTGCACCGGCAACGAGATCCTGATGCGCTACGGCATCCCCATCGCCGGCAACTTCCTGCAGCAGGAACTGGCCATCGTCACCGGCGCCGTCGAGGCCATGGTCGTCGACGTCCAGTGCATTATGCCCGGCCTGTCGCAGGTGGCGCGGTGCCGCCACACGAAGCTTATCTCCACCTCCCCGAAGGCGAAGTTCCCGGGCGCCGAACACCTGGAGTTCGATGAGCGTAACGCCATGGATGCCGCCAGGGGGATCGTCCGCATGGCCGTTGAGAACTTCCCGAACCGGCAGCCCGCGGGGGTCAACATCCCCTCCGAGGCCGTCGAGTACATCGGCGGGTTTTCGGTGGAGGCCATCCTGACGGTGCTTGGCGGCTCCCCGGAGCCGCTTATCGAGGCGGTCAAGTCCGGGCGCATCAAGGGCATAGCCGCCGTCGTCGGCTGCAACAACCCGAAGACCAGGCACGACTACGGCCACCTCACCCTGGCGCGGCGCCTGATAGCCGAGGACGTGCTGGTGGTCACGACCGGGTGCGCCGCGATCGCCTGTGCCAAGGATGGTCTCCTGCGGCGCGACGCGATCACCGAGGCGGGCCCGGGACTGCGCAAGGTCTGCGAGGTTCTTGGTTTGCCGCCCGTTCTCCACATGGGTTCCTGCGTTGACATCAGCCGCATTCTCCGCCTGGCGGCCGTCCTGGCCGAGGCCCTCGACGTGGACATCAGCGACCTGCCGGTGGTGGCCGCCGCACCCGAATGGATGTCCGAGAAGGCCGTATCCATCGGCACCTACGCCGTCGCTTCGGGTATCCACACCATCCTCGGGACCGTTCCGCCCGTGCTGGGCAGCGAGAACGTGACCAAACTGCTGACCGTGGGCGCGAAGGACGTCGTGGGCGCGGCCTTCGCGGTGGAGGAGGATCCCGAGAAGGCCGCCGGCCTCGCCCTGGCGCACATAGCGGCGAAGCGGGCGGCCCTGGGGCTGTAACCGGGCGGAAGGGAAGACAGCGCCCATTTTGTGGTATCATAGAAGTGTTGTAGATGAGACTTCTTGGCGGAAAGAGAGTGTAGAATGCGCTGGTTGGAGATTACGGTCCGCTCGCCCGAGGCGTACGCTGAGGCGGTGAGCAGCTTCTTCTTCGATACCGGGAGCGGGGTGGTCTGGGACGACTCCGCTTCAGCATCCCACGGGGTGGTAACCGTCAAGGGCTACCTGCCGGACGAAGAAGCCTCGCGGCCCAAGCTCGAAACGCTGCGCCGGGCGGTGACCGGGCTGCTGGGCCCCGACGCCCTGGCCGTGGGCACCCTGGCCGACGAGGACTGGGCCACCGCCTGGCGGGCCGGTTACCACACCTTCAGGGTGGGGAAACGGTTGGTGATAAAGCCCACCTGGGAGACGTACCCGGTACGTCCCGGGGACCTGGTGATTGAAATGGACCCCGGCCTGGCCTTCGGTTGCGGCACCCATCCCACGACGGCCACCTGCCTGGAGATGCTGGAGCGGTACCTCACCCTGGGCGCGGTGGTCTACGACGTGGGGACGGGCTCGGGGATCCTGGCCATCGCCGCCGCGAAACTGGGCGCCGGCGAGATCCGGGCGGTGGACGAGGACCCGATTGCTGTCCGCGTGGCGCGGGAAAACGTTGAGCGGAACGGGGCGGCCGGCCAAGTGCATGTACGGGAGGGCGATCTCCTCAACGGCCTGCCGGGACCCGCCGACCTCATCGTCGCCAACATCGTGGCCGAAGTGATCGGGCCTCTGGCCCCGCGGGCGGCGGAAAGGCTCTCGGCCGAAGGCCGCTTCATCGCCGGAGGGATCACGGCCGCTAAGGCGGACGGCGTGATCGCCGCCTTCAGCCGCGCCGGCCTGGCCGTTGTCGCGCGGCGGGCGGTCGGCGAGTGGGTGACCCTGGTGGGGGAGAAGCAGGGATGAGGGTGCCGCGGATCTTCCTTTCCCCCGAGTGCCGGCTGGAAGGCGATGAGGTTCTTGTCACCGGGGCCGAGGCGGCGCACCTGGCCCGTGTCCTGCGGCTGCGGCCGGGAGCGGAGATCGATGCCCTGGACGGCGAGGGGCGGGCCTGGCGCGCGCGCATCCTGGCCGCGGACAAAGAGGGCGTCCGGGCGCGGGTCACCGGGGCGCGGGCGGCAGCCCCCGAGCCGCCGGTGCGCCTGGCCCTGGTACAGGGACTGGCGCGGGGCGAGAAGATGGACCTCATCATCCAGAAGGCGGTGGAGATCGGGGTGGCGCGCATCATCCCCGCCGACTGCGCCCGCACGGTTATCCGCCTCGATGACGAGCGAGGGCGCCGGCGCCGGGAACGGTGGCAGAAGATTGCCGTCGAAGCCGCCGAGCAATGCGGCCGGGGCGCGGTGCCTGTGGTTGAGCCGCCGCAGGCGCTTGGTGACGCCTTGTCCCTCCTCCGTCCCGGTGTAACGGCCTTCTTGCTGTGGGAAGGGGAGCGGGCGACCGGGCTGAAGGATATACTGGACAGTGTTCCTTGTACAAAGGACGTGTTTGTATTTGTCGGGCCGGAGGGCGGGTTCACCGGGGACGAGGTGGAAGCCTGCACGGCCGCCGGCGCGCGGCCGGTGTCGCTGGGGCCGCGCATCCTGCGCACCGAGACGGCGGGACTGGTGGCGGCTGCCCTGGTGCTCTACGCCTGGGGTGACCTGGGAAGGATTTAAGGGGCCGGACCCGTTTCCCAGATGCTTGAGTTTTAAGTAAAGTGCCTGACCCCTTACTTAAAACTTTGAGGAGTGTATGTTTTGGCGAAAACCGTGGCCTTCGCCACCCTTGGTTGCAAGGTCAACCAGTACGAGACGGAAGGCCTGGCCGAGCAGTTCGCGCGCCGGGGTTACGACATTGTGCCCTTCGGCGGCCCCGCCGACGTGTACGTCGTCAACACCTGCACCGTGACGCACATCGGGGACAAGAAGTCCCGCCAGCTTATCCGCCGCGCCCGCCGTGCCAATCCCGCGGCCTTTATCGTGGCCACCGGGTGCTACGCGCAGGTCGCCCCGGATGAGGTCGAGGCCGTCGGTGCCGACCTGGTGGTCGGCACCCGGGGACGGGAGCACCTGGGGGAGCTGGTGGACGAGCGGCTCGGAAGAAGGGACGGGCCGCAGCGGGCCGTGGCGGAGTTTGACGCGGCCTGCGTCTTCGAGGAGCTGCCCATCAGCCGTACGGCGGGCCGGGCGCGGGCCTACATCAAGGTGCAGGAGGGATGCCGTGACTTCTGCACTTACTGCATCGTCCCTCACGCCCGCGGGCCTCTGCGTTCCAGGCCGCCGGAGCGGGTCCTGGAGGAGGCGGCGCGCCTGGTGGCCCACGGGTACGTCGAGATCGTCCTCACCGGCACGCACCTCGGGGCCTGGGGCCGGGACCTGGCGGGGACCCCTCCCCTGGCGGACCTGGTGTCCCGGGTGGCCGAAGTGCCGGGCCTTCTGCGCCTGCGTCTCAGTTCCATAGAACCCCTGGAAATCACCCCCGCCCTGGTCGGCCTCATGGCCTCGTCGGCGGTCATCTGTCCACACCTGCACATCCCCCTGCAGAGCGGCGACGACGAGGTCCTGCGCCGGATGGGCCGCCGTTACACCACCCGGGAATACGCCCTGCTCGTCGAGCATGCCCGCAGCCGCATCCGCGACCTGGCCGTGACCACCGACGTCATGGTCGGTTTCCCCGGGGAGACCGAGGAGCAGTTCGCTCGCAGCCTGGCCTTCGTCCGCCGGACGGCTTTCTCCGGGCTTCACGTCTTCAAGTATTCCCCCCGGCGGGGGACGCCGGCCGCCGCTTTTCCCGCGCAGGTTCCGGCGGCGGTGAAGGAGAAGCGTTCCGACGCCCTGCTCGCCCTGGATGGGGACCTGCGGCAGGCCTTCGCCTCGCGGTACGTCGGGCGGACGGTCGAGGTACTGGTAGAGGAGGTGCGCGGCGGGCGCGCCGCGGGACTTACAGGCAACTACCTGCGGGTCTCCTTCCCGGGGAACGAAGGGATGATCGGCCGCCTGCAAAAGGTAAGGCTGCTGCGGACGGAAGAAGGGAGCTTAACCGGGGCGGTCGAGTCTCAGGCTGAAGCATCTGGAGGCAAGGATACCGATACGGATCAATAAAAAAGGTGTTCTGCGGAGCCGGATGGGTTGCTCACAGTCTTGATGAGAGGGAATAATTTATGGTGAGGCAGGATTTGGGCCGGTATATGTCTAATAAATTATGGCGACAGAGGGAAAGGGAGACGCTGGAATGTCTGACTGTATCTTCTGCAGGATCGTACGGGGGGAGATCCCGGCTACGGTCGTTTACGAAGACGAACATGTGTTCGCGTTTAAGGATATCAATCCCCAGGCCCCCGTGCATGTACTGCTGATCCCGAAGAAACACCTCTCCACCTTCTTTGACCTGGAGCCCGGCGACGAGGTCATACTCGGCCGGATACAGGCGGCCGCGCCGCGGGTGGCCCGCGAACTCGGGCTCGGCGAAAGCGGCTTTCGCCTGGTGGCCAACTGCCTCGAAGGGGCGGGGCAGGTTGTGTTCCACATCCACTACCATCTGCTCGGCGGACGGGAACTGGGCTGGCCCCCCGGCTAAACCTGATTGACTTTTGCCTGGCGGGGTGCTATACTCACACCGTCTGTGACTGATTAAGGGCCGTGCCTGGTGGAGGGAGGGATAACAAGGTGGCGGAAGTCAAGGTTGGGAAGAATGAAAGCCTGGACGCCGCTTTGCGCCGCTTTAAGCGGACCTGCCAGCGGGCGGGTGTCTTTGCCGAAGCCAGGAAGCATGAACACTACGAGAAGCCAAGCGTACGCCGCAAGAAGAAGTCGGAGGCTGCACGCAGGCGTCGGCGTCCATAGGAAGAATAACCCTGGTGGCGGAGCCCGGTAGTAATACCGGGCTTTGTTTTGTGCGCCGCGATACTTAGCTGCGCCCTCCCCGCATAGATTCTATGGGGAGGGTTGTTTATGGCCTGGAGGGACATGCGTAAGAAGCTCCGTCATACCCTGGCCGACATGCTGGAGATCCCGGGCGAGGTGGCTCTTGACCTGCCGAAGATCGTCCTCGTAGGCAACGTGCAGGTCTTCATCGAGAATCACCGGGGGATCGTGGAATATACCGGGGAGCGGGTGCGGGTCACGGTCTCTTACGGCGAGGTCAGTGTGCGGGGGCGGGAACTGGTGATCCGCAATATCCTTCCGGACGAGATCTGCGTTGAAGGGCGGATCGAGGGACTGGACTTTCATTAAAGAACACGAGCCCCGGGAAGAGGGAGGGGTGAGCGTTGTCCATTCTGCGCATCCTGGCCTGGCTCTACGGTCACGTGACCCTGATCGTCAAAGGCCGGACCCTGGAGCGTTTCATCAATATGGCCACGAGCAGGGGCATCTCTTTCTGGGACATCCGGCGCCTTGATGAAGAACGGATCATGATCCGGACCAGGATCGGCGGCGTGTGTCCTCTGCGTCACATTGCCAGGCGCACGGGCAGCCGCTTTGAGATCAGCGAGCGTGTGGGCTTCCCCTTCGTCCTCGCCCGGCTCTGGCGTCGCAAAACCCTGGCCATGGGCCTGGCTTTGTTCCTGGTGGGCCTTTACACGATGGCGTCTTTTGTCTGGTTTATCGACGTCAAGGGCAACCGGACGGTGAGTGAGGCCCAGATCATCCGGGCCGCACGGCAGGCCGGCCTCCACCCGGGTGTGCCGAAGTGGGGCGTCGAGGCCTCCCGGGTAGAGGCGCGGATCAGGGAGCAGTTGCCGGCCCTGGCCTGGGTCGGGGTCCGCCTCCGCGGTACGCAGGCGGTCATCGAGGTGGCCGAGAAGAAACTGCCCTCGCCCGACCCCGCCGGTATACATTCGAATATCGTCGCCGCCAAGGCCGGGCTGGTCAAAGAGGTGCTCGTCCTGAGCGGGGAGGCCGTCGTCAAGGAGGGTGAAACCGTCGTCCCGGGGCAGCTTTTGATTTCGGGTGAGATCTGGCCCCCCGAGGGTATCAGCGCCGAAGGGGAGATCCTGCCCGGCGAGCCCCGCCGCGTGCGGGCGCGGGGGATTGTGCGGGCCCGCGTCTGGTACGAGGAGTACGGCGAGGCCCCCCTGGTGGACGAGGGAACAAGCCTGACGGGACGGCAGGCCCGGGCCTGGGAGGTCAAGGTGGGCGGACGGGTCATGCATATCTCGGGCCCCGGGCGCGCACCGTATAAGGACTACGAGCAGACGGTGGCCGCCTACCGCGCTCCGTCCTGGAGGAGTTTCTCCCTGCCCGTCGAACTCTACAGTAGGACGTACCGTGAAATCAAGCCTTACCGGCGGACGCGCCCCTACACCGAGGCGCTCCGGCTGGCCCGCCGGGAAGCCCGGGAGACACTGGACGCCGCCCTCGCCGGCACCGAGGTCAAGGTCCTGGACCGCCGGATGGAAATCATCAACCCCGGTAAGCAGGAGAGTCTGGTACGGGTCCGGCTGACGATGGAAGTGCTGGAGGATATCGGGCGGGAAAGGCTGGTGGAACCTTAACACCCTGGAGGAGGTTGAAAGGCGGATTTGGCGGAACAGCAGGTAGAGAAGCGTTTTGCGATTGACGACCCGCAGGCCGCGGCGGCGATCTTCGGCCAATACGACGAGTATCTTTCCCTGCTGGAGGACGAAACGGGGACCAGGATCGTCCAGCGCGGCGGGGAAGTGGTCCTGATGGGCCCGTCGCCCCGCGTCGCCGAGGCGCAGGAGATCCTGGAACAGTTGACCACCTTCTACCGGGAACGCCGGAACCTTACCGTTCAGGACGTCCGGTACGTCATCCACAGCGTCCGCGAAGGCCGGGAGGGGCTCGGGGATCTGGCGCGGGAAGTGATCATCACCACCCCCCGCGGCAAGAAAATCAGGCCGAAGACCCTGGGGCAGATGCGGTATGTCCAGGCCATCCGCGAAAAGGATATCGTTTTTGCCATCGGCCCGGCGGGCACGGGCAAAACCTACCTGGCCGTGGTGATGGCGGTCCGCGCCCTGCGCAACAAGGAGATCAACCGCCTGATCTTGACCCGTCCCGCGGTCGAGGCCGGCGAGAAGCTGGGCTTTTTGCCGGGGGATCTCCAGGAGAAGGTGGACCCCTACCTCCGCCCCCTTTACGATGCCCTCTATGATATACTGGGATTAGAAAACACGCAGCGGTACCTCGACCGCCATATTATTGAAATCGCGCCCCTGGCCTACATGCGGGGCCGGACGCTGGAGGACGCCTTCATCATCCTGGACGAGGCCCAGAACACGACGCCGGAGCAGATGAAGATGTTCCTTACGCGCCTGGGTTTCGGCTCGAAGGCGGTCGTTACCGGGGATGTCACCCAGGTGGACCTGCCCAAAGGACAGGCCTCGGGCCTGGTGGACGCCCAGCGTATCCTGACCGGGGTCGAAGGCATTGCCTTCGCCTACTTCACCGGCGCGGACACCATCAGGCACCCCCTGGTGATCGAGATCGTCCGCGCTTACGAACGGGCGGGTGATGCCGCGGAGGAGTGACGGGTTTTGGTGGGTCTTCCCGCCTTTCTGCATCGTACCGGGCAAAGCGTTACCCTGGTCCTGCGCAACCCCAAAGCGCGCCGGGTGGGAGCGCTCATCGCCTTTTTCCTTTACCTGACCTTCCTGGTGACCGTTAATTTCTTCGGCGGCCAGCCCCTCCTCACCGAGGGGGAGGTGGCCCCGCGCGATATTCTCTCCCCCTTTACGAAGACCATCACCGACCCGATTAAGACGAGAGAGGCCCAGGAGCAGGCGCGCCAGCGGGTGCCGAAGCAGTACGACTTCGACCCGCAGGTCAAGATAGCGGTGCAGAACGACATCACGGCCGTGGTGACGCGGGTCGCCGCCGTTCAGGCCGACGACAAGCTGGACCTGGACGGCAAGGTGGAAGGGGTCCGGGAGGCGGTACCTTTCACACTTCCGGCCGATGTCCTGACCGCCCTGGCCCAGGGCGATCCGAAGGCCCTTACGGCGATGGCCAAGGATGTCAACGACGCCGTGGCGCACGTGATGGAGCGCAGCGGGGGCGTCACCCAGGATAACCTCCCCGACACCAAAAAGGAACTGGCGACCCGGTTTAACGAGTTGGGAATGCCCCGCTCCCACGAAATCCTGGCCCGGGGCCTGACAAACCATTTCCTGCGGCCCAATGCCTTCTTTAACGCGGCCCGCACGAGGGAGATGCAGGAGGCGGCGGCGCGGCAGGTCCGCCCGGTCTTGATCACCATTAAGAAAGACGAGAAAATCATCGGCAAGGGCGAGATCGTCACCGCGGAGCACGCCGTCAAGCTGGAGAAGCTCGGGCTGATGAAGCAGTCGTCCCCGGTCAAGAGCATCATCGGCGCCGGCCTCCTGGTGGCGCTTACGACGGGCCTGATACTGCTTTATCTCCGCCGCCAGCACCGGGAGATCTTCAAGCAGGTCAACCATCTGTACCTGATCGGGATCGTTGTGGCCACGGTGGCGACCATCGCCAAGGTCCTGGTGGCCATCAAGGTCAGCCAGTGGCCCGAGTTCGGCGACCTGATGGGATACACCGTGCCCACCGCGGCCGCCGGCATGCTGATCGCCATCCTCCTCGACTCCCGGCTGGCGATCGTCGTGGTCGCGGCGCTTTCCGGCCTGGTCGGCGCAATGACCGGGGCCGAGCTTAAATTCGCCCTGGTGGGCCTCTTGAGCGGTATCGCCGGCGTGTACAGCGTGTCCAAGCTCAGCCAGCGCACCGACCTGGCGCGGGCGGGGATCTACGTGGGCGCGGTGACGGTGGCCGCCATCTGTGCCACCGAACTGCTCGGGGACCAGCCCCTGATCCTCCTGGTCATCTCAAGCCTTGTCCTGGGTACCGCCAACGGGCTGCTGTCCTCGGTCCTCGCGAACGGGGCCCTGCCCTTCCTGGAGAGCACCTTCGGCATCACCTCCTCGGTGAAGCTGATCGAACTGGCCAACCCCGGGCAGCCCCTGCTGAAACGGCTCCTGGTCGAGGCCCCGGGCACCTACCACCACAGTATCATCGTCGGCAATCTGGCCGAGGCCGCAGCCGACGCCGTCAACGGCGACGCGGTTCTGGTCCGTGTCGGGGCCTACTACCACGACGTGGGTAAGGTTCGCCGGCCGGCTTTCTTCATCGAAAACCAGGTGGGCGCGGAGAACCCGCACGACAAGATCGCACCTTCGCTGTCGACCCTGATCCTTACCTCCCACGTCAAGGACGGGGTGGAGTACGCCCGGGAGCAGCGCCTCCCGCAGCGGATTGTCGACATCATTGAGCAACACCACGGGACCAGCCTGTGTTCTTACTTTTACCACAAGGCGCTGGAGCAGGATGACAAGGACGTGGTCAAGGAGGACGACTTCCGCTACGAAGGCCCGAAGCCGCAATCCAAGGAAGCGGCCATCGTAATGCTGGCCGACTCCGTGGAGGCCGCCGTCCGGTCCCTGGAACGGCCTTCCCCCGGCCAGCTGGAGGGTCTCGTCCGCAAGTTGATTAAGGAGAAACTGGCCGACGGGCAGCTGGACGAATGCGACCTCAACTTCCGGGACCTCGATCTCATCGCCGGCGCCTTCCTGCGCGTCCTGACGGGTATTTTCCATACCCGAATCGAGTATCCTGACCCTAAAGAGATGGAAAGGAGGCGGGCGCGGAGTGGCCGTCGCCATCAGTGACCTGCAGGAGACAGTAAGCGTGGACGAGACCTTGTTGAACCTGATCCGTGCCGCCGTGGAGGCCGTACTGCGCCACGAGGGCCGCCCCACGGCCGAGGCCGAGGTCAGCGTCGCCCTGGTCGACGACGCGTACATCAGGGAACTGAACCGCGAATACCGGGGGGTTGACGCCCCGACCGACGTGCTCTCCTTCACGATGGGAGAGGAAGACCCCGACGCGGACGAGGACGAGCCCTACCTGCTGCTGGGGGATGTCGTCATCTCGCTGCCGACGGCGGTACGCCAGGCCGGAGAATACGGCACGGACCTGCCGCGGGAGGCGGCCCGGTTGGCGGTCCACGGGACGCTGCACCTTTTGGGCTACGACCATCAGCGGGATGAGGACGCAGCGAGGATGGAGGCGCTGGAGGCCGAGATCCTGGCCGCGCTGCCCCGGCGAGGAGAACAGGGCGAATGACGGACCGGGAACTGGTGGAACGGGCCCTGGCGGCACGTTCCGGGGCTTACGCCCCCTACTCCGGCTTTGAGGTCGGCGCCGCCCTGCTGGCGGCCGACGGCACGGTTTACACGGGAGCCAACATCGAGAACGCCTCTTACGGGCTCTCGATCTGTGCCGAGCGGGTGGCCGTCTTCAAGGCCGTCAGCGAGGGACGGCGGGAGTTTACGGCCCTGGCCGTGGCCAGCGGCGGCGACGACTATTGCCGGCCGTGCGGCGCCTGCCGCCAGGTGCTGGCCGAGTTCGCCCCCGACCTGCGCCTTCTCATGGCCAACGCCCGGGGCGATTTCCGGGAGACGAGGCTGGCGGAGCTTTTGCCCGAGGCTTTCCGCCTGAGAAGCACGTAAAGAGGGCAGCCCTTTTTAAGTTAAGTGCCTGCCCCCTTTTTAAGTTTTGTTTTGGGGTGATGAAGTTGGTGCAGGACGAAAGGCCGTTCAAGTCGGGTTTTGTGACCGTGATCGGGCGCCCGAACGTCGGCAAGTCCACCCTGGTGAACAGCCTGGTCGGCCGGAAGGTGGCCATTATGTCGCCCAAGCCGCAAACCACCCGGCACCGCCTCCGGGCGGTACTGACGCGGCCGGAGGCCCAGATCGTCTTCGTGGACACCCCCGGCATCCACAGGCCGCAGCACCGCCTGGGAGAAATAATGGTCGAGGCCGCCCTGCAAACCCTCAACGACGTCGATGTCGTTCTTTTTGTCATAGAGGCCGACAAAGCGCCCGGTCCGGGGGACGAGGACGTCATCGACCGGCTGAAGGGCATCAAGACGACGCCGGTCATCCTGGTCATCAACAAGGTGGACCGGGTGGCCAGGCCAAAACTTCTACCGCTGATCGACGAGATGCGGCGGAAGTATCCCTTCGCTGAAATCGTGCCGGTTTCGGCCTTGAAGGGCGATAACCTGGAACGCCTGGTGGAGACCCTGGTCGGCTACCTCCCGGAGGGGCCGCCCTATTTCCCCGAGGACATGGTTTCCGACCAGCCCGAGCGGGTACTCCTGGCGGAACTGGTGAGGGAAAAGGTCCTGCACCTGACGGCCCAGGAGGTTCCCCACAGCGTGGCCGTCGTGGTAGAGGAGATCGCCGAGCGCCCCAACGGGGTGACCCTGGTGCGCGTGACGGTCTACGTCGAGCGGGAGTCGCAGAAGGCGATCCTGATCGGCCAGGGGGGCCTGATGTTAAAGCGTATCGGCCAGGCGGCGCGAGAGGAGATCGAAGGGCAACTGGGAATGAAGGTCTTCCTTGAACTGTGGGTCAAGGTCCGGCCGAAGTGGCGCCAGAACGAAAGGTACCTGAGGGAATTCGGCTACGGGCAGTCTAATGGATGAAATCCTCCGGCCTTTGGGCCTCGATATCGACCGAGTGTAACGCAGGGCCCGCCCCTTCCCCGGCGGGAAGAGGCAGGTCCAGTTCCCCGTAATAGGCCCTGCGCAGGATGTCCTCCAGTTCCGTCACCAGGGGCATCCGGGGGTTGGTGACGACGGTCTGGTCGGCGAAGGCCTGTTCGGCGATCCGCGGCAGGCGCTCGAGGAATTCCCGTTCCGGGATGCCGCAGGCGGCGATGGTCTCCGGCAGGCCCAGTTCGCGCAGGAGCCGCCGTACGGCGGCGGTCAGGCTGGCCGCGCCCTCCGCGGGTGTGGCCGCCGGCAGGCCCAGGTGGCGGGCGATTTCCTGGTAACGGGCGGCGGCGATGTAGTGCCTGTACTTCGGCCAGGCCGTGAACTTGGACGGAACCGCCGCGTTGTAGGCGATGACGTAGGGCAACAGCACGGCGTTCGCCCGCCCGTGGGACAGGTCGAACTCCGCTCCGAGTTTGTGCGCCAGGGCGTGGTTCACGCCCAGGAAGGCGTTGGTGAAGGCCATCCCGGCGATGGTCGCGGCGTTATGCATCTTCTCCCGCGCTTCGCGGTCCGCCGGGTCGGCGAAAGCCCGCGGCAGGTAGCGGAAGACGAGTTCAATCGCCTTCAGAGCCAGGGCATCGGTGTAGTCCGAGGCCATGACCGAGACGTAGGCCTCGATGGCGTGGGTCAGGACGTCGATCCCGGTATCGGCGGTCAGCCCGGGGGGCTGCCCGGCGGCCAGCTCGGGGTCGATGATGGCCACGTCCGGGGTTAGTTCGTAGTCGGCGAGGGGGTACTTAATCTCGGTGCCGCGGTCGGTCAGAACGCAGAAGGCGGTGACCTCCGAACCGCTGCCGCTGGTGGTGGGGACGGCCACCAGGCGGGTTTTGCGTTTTGCCCGGGGGTACTTGTAGGTGCGCTTGCGGATGTCGAGGAACTTTAGGCGCAGGAACTCGAACTCGACCTCCGGGTGCTCGTAAAAGAGCCACATCCCTTTGGCGGTGTCGATGGCCGACCCGCCGCCGAGGGCGATGACCGTATCGGGCGAAAACCGCTTGAGGAGCTCCACGCCCTTCTTGACGGTGGCCACCGAGGGGTTGGGTTCCACCTCGTCGAAGACCTCGATGTCGACGGGCGCGGGCCGCCGCTCCAGGTGGTGCGTCACCCGCTCGACGTAGCCCAGGCGGCGCAGGGTGGGATCGGTGACGATTACCGCCCGGCGGAGGTCCGGCATCTTGGCCAGATACTGCAGCGCTCCGGGCTCGAAGTAGATCCTGGGCGGGACCTTGAACCACTGCATGTTCACCCGGCGGCGGGCGACGCGCTTGATGTTCAACAGGTTCACCGCGCTGACGTTGGCGGTGGTGGCGTTGTGGCCGGGATAGCCGCAGCCGAGAGTCAAGGACGGGGTGAGAGTGTTGTACAGGTCGCCGATCGCACCGTGCGTGGCCGGGGCGTTGACGATGACCCGCCCCGCCCGCAGACGGCGGGCGAAGGCCTGGATGACGTCCTCGTTCTCGCTATGGATGACGGCCGAGTGGCCCAGACCGCCGAAATGGACGACGGCTTCGGCGAGGTCCAGCCCCTCCTCCGGGCTGGCGACGGTGTAGAAAGCCAGGATCGGGGAGAGCTTTTCCCGCGAAAGGGGGTAGTCCGGCCCGACCCCCTCCTGCTCGGCGATGAGGATCTTCGTCCCGGAGGGCACGGCGAACCCCGCCATGCCGGCGATGGTGGAAGCGTCACGGCCGACGATGTCGGGGTTCAGGGAGGTGGCCCCGTCCCGGGTCGCCAGCCGCTCCAGCCGCCGTGTCCGCTCGGCGTCCAGGAAGACGCAGCCGTACTCCTGGAGCAGCCGGCGCACCCGATCGGCCACCTCCCGGTCGACGATCAGGGCCTGCTCGGAGGCGCAGATCATGCCATGGTCGAAGGTCTTGCTGAGGATGAGGTCGGTCACCGCCCGGCGCAGGTCGGCGGTCCGCTCAATGTAGCAGGGGACGTTTCCCGGCCCCACGCCGAGCGCGGGGCGCCCGGCGCTGTACGCGGCCTCGACCATAGCACTGCCCCCGGTGGCCAGGATGAGGGAAACTCCGGGGTGACGCATCAGGTAGCGCGCGGTCTCCACCGACGGCTCCTCGATCCACTGGATGCAGTCCGGCGGGGCGCCGGCGGCCACCGCCGCCTCCCGTACCGCCCGGGCCGCGGCGGCGCTGCAGCGTTGCGCCGAGGGGTGGAAACTGAAGATGACCGGGTTGCGGGTTTTGAGGACGATGAGGGACTTGAAGAGGACCGTGGAGGTGGGGTTGGTGACCGGGGTAAAGGCGGCGATGACCCCCGCCGGCTCGGCGATCTCCACGTACCCGGCGGTGTCGTCCTCCCGGACCGTCCCCACCGTCCGCAGGTCCTTGATATCGTGGTAGATATATTCAGTGGCGAAAATGTTCTTGATGACCTTGTCCTCGTAAACGCCCCGGCCGGTCTCTTCGACGGCCAGGCGGGAGAGTTCCATGTGCTGCTCGAGGCCCGCCAGGGCGGCGGCCTTTACGATCCGGTCCACGGCCTCCTGGTCGAGTTCCAGATAGCCCGCGCCGGCCCGCGCCGCCCTTTCCACCAAGCGGTCGACGGCGGGGAAGCTCTCGTTGACGATACTCGTTACCTCCTCCCGTGACGAATGCTTTTCAGGACAGCCCTAGTATACCCGGAAGGCGGGAGGCGCATTGCCGGATGACGGCGGGGCGCCGGTGAACTTTCTAAATTACAAAAAAAATATTGCAAGAAGATTTCTAAAGTATTGCCAAAATGTTTCGTTCATGCTATGCTGAGCGTAATCAAAAACCAAGATCAGGATTGCCGTGTGCCTCGGACATCCCTCTCTCCCGTGGACCGAGGCCTTTTCTTATGCCAGCCTTTGTTTTGATCTTCAAACCTTATGGGCATCTTACAGAATTATTAAAAAGTTATTGCAAGCTCCTTGCCAAGTTATTACGAAAGTGTTACAATGAGACCATCCAACCGAAAATAAGGTACGCCGTGATATGGCCTCGCTCCCTCTCGATCGGGGCCCCTTTTTTTTTGGGGGGGGGGATGGCGGGGCCCGCTTAAGGACAGCGTAAGGGCGAGGTGGTATTTATGGCCGAATCGCCCTCACTGGCGGAGGTTCTCCTGGTATACGGGGAAATGGCCCTTATCGCCTTCGGTGCTTGGCTTGTACTGTATGTTGTCGGGCGTTCCTGGACCGGTCAGGGGCCCGAGAGATGAACGGACCCCAAAAAGGGGGCCGGGGGGCGGCACCTGATTGCCGCCCGCCCGGCCCTATGGTTTTGGGACTGGAACAGGGAATGGAAGATTCAAGCCCCCGCCCGGTTGCGTGAGTGCGCTTCAGAAGGTTGTGGTTCTGGTTTCTTCTCCGTGTTATGATTTACATGACCCTTGTTATGCTGGGTGCGTCGGGGGATCGCCATGACCCTCACGCCCCAGATTTTTTTTTCTCTGGTAAGGCCGAAATTTCGCACCGCGCCCACGGCCTCCACGTAGTCCCCCACCATTATTTTCTCCGGCGGGGCGGTGAACATGATCACCTTGACACTGGCGCCGCCCTCGCTGATGGTGATGTGAGGCCGGTTCATCCAGGCGAAAGAAACCCGTTCCACCGTTCCGCGTACCCGAACCGGCTTCCCGCTCCCGTCGCGCCCGACCCGGTCCAGGCGGCAAAGCCTGGCGCCGGTGCAATCGACGTTCGCCATCGCCTTCTGGTTCATCCGCGTCAAAAGGAGCGGAATCACCAGCAGGGCGGCCAGCATCGGGAGCATGGTCAGGAAGAGCCGGAGGTCACGGCTCTGGATAAAGGCCAGGGTGACCATCAGGGCGGCGATCCCGAAGGCCGCGTACCCGGGCAGGGACATTCTCACCTAAGACTCCCCCTTTATATGGCCGGAAGGCCGCTCCTAGCTTTCGGCCGGAAGCTCTTTCCGGAAGGCGAGGAAGTAGACCACGCCGATCAGCAGGAAGCCCCCGACGATATTGCCCAGGGTGGCGGGGATCAGGTTCCAGAGCCACACGTCACCCCATGACAGGCCCCCGTTGGCGTGCAGGAGCGGGTTCCAGGGCTTGCCGTCCACCATCTTGTCGACCACGCCGGGGAAGTATTTGGTCAGCCAGAGGCCGCTGGGCAGAAAGTACATATTGGCCACGCAGTGCTCGAAGCCGGTGGCGACGAAGGCCATGATCGGGAACCAGATGCCGAAGAACTTACCGATCACGTCGTTGGCCGTAATGCCGAGGAGAATGGCGATGTTAACGAGGAAGTTACAGCCGATGGCCGCCCAGAAGACAGACCACAGGCCGACGGACCCGGCCGACTTATAGGTCAATGTCTTGGCCACCGCGATGGCGATGGCGTTCATGCCGAAGGCGTTGGGTTCGGCTGCGCCCAGATTGCCCTGGGTGAAGGGGCCGATGACCATCATGTAGGCGTAGAAGAGGGAGCCCAGAAGGTTGCCGATGTAAACCCAGAGCCAGTTGTTGAAGACCTTGCCCCAGGTGGTCTTGCCCATCATGGCCGCCATCGGCGCGAGCATCGCGTCACCGGTGAACAGCTCCATGCCGGTAAGGACGATCGCAATGAGGCCGACCGGGAAGACTGCGCCCCCGATGAGCTTGCCGACGCCGGGGCCGAGATAATTGGCGACGGCGGTGGAGCAGACGGTGCAGAGGGCAGCGCCGATGGCGATGTAGGCGCCGGCCATGAAGCCGCGCAGCAGGAGTTGGAAGATGGGCAGTTCGGCCTTGTACTTGCCGGCGTTGCCGGCCATCAGGGTCATCTTGGCTGGTGGGTTGAAGTTCACCTGGTTTACCCCCCTTATGGTTTGTGTTTTAAGACACCTGAATCTTAGCCGCGCAGACCTTGTACTCCGGGATCTTGGCCACCGGGTCCAGGGCCGGGTTGGTCAGCACGTTGGCCGCCGTCTCGGCGAAGTGGAACGGAATGAACAGCGTCCTTTCCGGCACCCGCGGCGTGACCATGGCCCTGACCTCGATCGATCCCCGTCGCGAGGAGACCCGTACCCGCCGGCCGTCGCTGATGCCCAGGTGCCGGGCGTCGACCGGGTTGACCTCCACAAAGGCCTCCGGCACCTCGCGTGCCAGGGTGGCCGAGCGCCTGGTCATGGTGCCGGTGTGGTAGTGGAAGGCGACCCGCCCGGTGGTCAGGACGAACGGGTACTCCTCGTCCGGTTCTTCGGCCGGGGGCTTGTAGCCCACCGCCTGCATTCTCCCCTCCCCTCGTGTAAAGGTCTTGCTATGCAGGATGGGCGTCCCCGGGTGGTCCTCCGCCGGGCAAGGCCACTGCAATCCGTCGACGCCAAGGCGGGCGTAGGACATACCCGCGTACTGCGGCGTCACCCGCCGGATCTCGCCGAAGACGGCCTCCGGATCCCCGAAGTCGAAGCCGTCCAGGCCGAGCCGGCGGGCCAGGAGACAGACAATCTCCCAGTCCGCCTTCGCTTCCCCGGGCGGCGGGACGGCCCGGCGCAGGAGCTGGACGCGCCGCTCGGTGTTGGTTACCGTGCCGTCCTTCTCGGCCCAGCAGGCCGCCGGGAAGACGACATCGGCCATGGCGGCCGTTTCCGAGAGGAAGATGTCCTGGACGATGAGCAGGTCCAGGCGCCCCAGCGCCTCGCGGGCGTGGTTGACGTCCGGGTCGGAGACCAGCGGGTTCTCGCCCATGACGTACAGCCCCTTAAGCCGGCCCTCGCCGGCGGCGTCGATCATCCCCACCACGGTCAGGCCGACGCGGCCGGGGACCAGGCTTCCCCAGACCTTCTCGACGTTGCCCCGCTTGCCGTCGTCGACCACCGGCTGGTAACCGGGCAGGACGTTGGCCAGGGCCCCGACGTCGCACGCGCCCTGGACGTTGTTCTGGCCGCGCAGGGGGTTTACCCCGGTGCCGGGGCGCCCGATGTTGCCGGTGAGCATTGCCAGGTTAGCGCAGGAGATGACGTTGTCCACCCCGGTGGTGTGCTGGGTAATGCCCATGCAGTAGAGGATCGCGGAGGCGGGGGCGGTGGCATAAAGGCGCGCCGCGGCGATGATGTCCGCAGCCGGCACGCCGGTGATCCCGGCCGCCCTTTCCGGCGGGTATTGCTCGACCTCCCGCTTCAGGTCCTCGAATCCTTCCGTGCGGGAGGCGATGAAGGCCTCGTCGTGCAGCCCTTCTTTAATGATGACGTGCATCATGCCGTTCAGAAGGGCCACGTCGGTGCCCGGCCGCTGCCGCATCATGATGTCGGCGAAGCCCGCGAGCTGAATCCGCCGGGGATCGGCGACGATGAGCTTCGCCCCCTGTTCCCGCGCCCGCATCACGCGGCGGGCGATGAGCGGGTGGTTCTCCGTGGTATTTGACCCGACGATGAAGACGCAGCCCGCTTCTTCGATGTCCCGGATGGAGTTGGTCATTGCGCCGCTGCCGAAGGTTGCCGCCAGACCGGCGACGGTGGAGCTGTGTCACAGGCGGGCGCAATGGTCGATATGGGGGCTGCCGAAGACCCGGGCCAGCTTTTGGAGCAGATAGTTTTCCTCGTTGGTGCACTTGGCCGAGGCAAGAAAACCCACGGCGTCCGGGCCGTGCTCGCCAGCGATGGCGGTGAGCCGCCCGGCGGCGTAATCCAGGGCCTCGTCCCAGGATACCGGCGTCAAAGCGCCGTCACGGCGCACCAGCGGGCTCTTGAGCCGGTCCGGGTGGTTGATGAACTCGTGGGCGCGCCAGCCCTTGATGCAGAGCTTTCCCTCGCTGATCGGGTGACGGACCCAGGGTTCGGTGCCCACGACACGGCCGCCGTTAACGACCAGGTACATGCCGCAGCCCACGCCGCAATAGGGGCAGATGGTCGGTACAAGTTGCACAGGGTTTCACCTCCCCGGTGTAAAGGCGCTCTCCGCCCTGGTTTTTTCGCTCTCGTCGAAGATGATGAGCGGCGGCGGGGTGGGGTCGATACCCGGCCGGTAGCCGAAGATCGCGGAGAGTTCTTTGTGGAGCATGTGGTACAGCCTGGTGAGCGGGATCTCCATCGGGCAGGCGGCCTCGCACTGCCCGCAATTGAGGCAGGAGTCCGCCACGTGCGCCAGCCGCGTGAGGTGGAAGAGGCGCGCCGGAGCAAGCTGCCCGCCCGGAACCAGGCCGCGCCCGGCGTCCAGGTAGCAGTCCTTGCAGTAGCAGAGGGGACAGGCGTTGCGGCAGCCGTAGCACTTGATGCACTTGTCAAACTGGGAAAACCAGTAGGCGAGGCGTTCCTCCCGGCCGGCCTCCTGGATGGCAAAGTCGCCGGCCCGGGCGGCGGCGGCCGTCTCCTCCCAGCCGCCGTGCAGGGCGAAGGGGGGCGCCTCGGCCAGGCCGGCCGCCTGCAGGACCGCCTCGCCCCGTTCGCTATGGACCTCCACCGCGCAGGCCCGGCCGCCGACCGAGATCTCCAGGTCGGCCATTACGGCCCGCGGGTATTCGCAGCGGCGGCAACTGGACCGTGCGCTGCCGCCGGGGACCGTGTCACAGTTAATGCCGACGGTGATTACACGGTCCGGGTCGAGGCTGTTCCTCTTCACGAGTTCCGCAACGGCCCGGATGTCGCAGGTACGGCCGAATATCGCCACGCGGCGGTCCCGGAGGTAGTCCCGGACAAGCCGGGCCAGACTGTAGGGTGCTCCTCCGGAAACGGTTAAACCGACTGTGCCTTTGACTTCGGTGAGAAAGACGGGGCGTGCATCGTCGTCACCGTATCCCCCGGAGTAACCGAAAACCCCCTCGGCAACGCCCGCCTCCAGGATACCCCGGGCGAGGGCCTGGATCACGCCTCCCCCGGGCAGGGCGGCCTCGCGTTCATCGATTGATCTGCGGTATTGCTTCACGCTTCTCTCACTTCTCTCATCTTCAGTGGGTTGGGCCCCATGGCCCGGATCTCTTCCACGAACTCTTTGATCGTCTGGGCGAACTGCGCGCCCTCCGACGCCGAGATGAAGGTCAGGCGCACCCGCTCGGGGTCCATCCCCACGGCGTCGAGCAGAGCGCGGAGCATGTTGTAGCGCCGCCGGGCGAACATGTTGCCACTGACATAGTGGCATTCTCCGGGGTGTCACCCGCTGACGAGGACCCCGTCGGCGCCGTCCACCAGGGCCTTCAGGATGAAGATGGGGTCCACCCGGCCGGAGCACATCAGCCGGATGATCTTTACGTTCGGCGGGTATTGAAGCCGGGATACCCCGGCCAAGTCGGCCCCGGCATAACTGCACCAGTTACACAGGAAACCGAGGATCTGGGGTTCGAACCCGTCTTGTGCCATTACCTGCAACCCTCCTTAGCGTATTCCACCGGTAATCCAGGCCCGTTTCTTACTACGGTGCTTTCCTCACCTCCCTCCGACGGCCCCCGGGTGGTTTGAAAATGCGCCAGGGGGGCGTGCAGGGGCCCGCCCCCGGCGCCGTACCGGAAGTGAGAACGCGATTCGGTTGAGGGGAAAAGAGCGCAGGATGCACGGCGTCAGGCAGCATTCGATTGCTTCCCCCTTCGACAGTGACAGCGGGATTCACGTGTCTACGCCGTGACAGATGAAATGAAACGGAAGTCAAACGCGGAGAAACGCAGGCGGTGCAAGGAGGGCTTTCTTTTTGTGACCCATACCGCCGACGACTCCGTCAACCCTCCCCGTATGCCGTGAGCAGGGGAGAGGGATGACCGGTGTTCAAGACGCCGCGATATGGGGCAGGGCCCCGAAAGGAAGAGGTGTGCCGAAACACGACCGGGAGAGGACGTACTTCTTTTTTCTACCGCCCCTCGAAATCCGGTGTGTCGCGGAGAGGAACGACCCTTGTTATGCCTGTGCCGTTATGGTGCTTGTGCAAATAGTGTCAAATAGCTCCTTGTACCTTCCAAGCACAAGCAAATTCTACGGCATCGCTTTGTCCAGGATAGTTCGATACCTAGGGTGGATTCCCTGCTTTCAGAACCAAATTTAGTATAAAGAATCGTTATGCTTTTCCATCCCCGACAGAAGAAGACACCTTTCCGGAAGGAAGGGGGAAGGGGAGCGTGGAAAACCATATAATACCATCACTTACTACTTTAACCAAGAGCAGGGGAGGAAATAGGTTTTGGGGGTCCGGTATTTGGCGGGGCTACTGTTGGCGGCGTCGATCTGGTTTGGGCTCCCTGCCCGAGCGGAGGCGGCGGCGATGGTACCCCTGAGGCCGGTTCTGGAAACGAGCGGCGTTCGCCTCTGGTGGGACGGGGAGGGGGTGAGCGGGTCCTGGCCGGGTCACACCCTGCAGGTCATTCCCGGTACGGACCGCGCCTGGCGGGATGGGACGCCCGTGCCCCTGGAAGCGCCGGCGGTCTCCATCAACGGGGTGACCTTCATCCCTGCCTCTTTCGTAGCGGACCTGTTCCCCGTCCAGGGCGGGACGGAGCCGGTCCCTGTAACGAGGTTCTGGGCCGGGGACCGGACCTGGTGGGCCGGCCTGATGGGTACCCCGGGAATCATCCCCGCCCTCCCGGAGACGGTGCCCCCGGGAGAGACGGCATGGTTTCTGCCGGCCCTGGAGGACCACCTGGTGAAAGGGCTCTTGGGCAGGGTCGACCGTGAACTCCAGGAGGCGACCGGCGGCGCGCAAAAACTGCAACCGGACGCGGAACGAACTTTTCGGCTGGCCCTGGCGGCCTGCCTGGAAACCGCGACGCTGCCGACCATGCGCCGGGCGGGGAACTGTACGATTAACTTCAATCCACAGGGCGCCTACAACAACATGCTTAACGCTGTGAAGGCGGCCGGTTATTTGAACGGGACGGTGGTTCCGCCAGGGGCCGTTTTCTCCTTCAACCGCACCCTGGGGCCGCGGACGGCGGAAAAGGGATATGTCGTGGGCTTCGCCTTTGAAGACAAAAAGCACATCAAGGCCCTGGGGGGCGGGGTCTGCCGTCTTTCCACGATAATTTACGGAGCGGTTCGGGATGCCGGCCTGCCGGTGGTGGAACGCCACCCGCACAGCCTGCCGGTGGGATACGTGCCCCCGGGGCGGGATGCGACGGTGTCTTACGGCGGGGCCGACTTCAAGTTCCGTAATGACCGCCCTTATCCGCTGCTGATCGAAGCGGGGGGGACTGTGCGGCGGATCACCGTTACGTTGTGGGAACTGCGGGGCCTGCCGCCCCCGGGGCCGGTCCCGGAACCCTCCTGGCCCGCACCGGCGTAGGGGGGCTATGGGATGTGGTCACTTCTCACCTCTCTTAAGGCGGGCCCGTCCGACGGTTGACGGTGTGTAATCCGATCCGCTGCAGGGTTCAGGACTCGTCCCTTTCTCCGGGCCCGGTGCCGCCCTCCGGTCTTCGCGGCCACCGGCCCTTCTCCCGGCCCTGGTCTGACGGGACGTAGAAGCGGCGGCCGGCGAGGTTGTCCGGGAGGTATTGCTGTTCCACCCAGTGGCCGGGATATTCGTGCGGGTACTTGTACCCGGTATGGCCGAGCTTCTTCGCCCCGCGGTAGGACGTGTCCCGCAGGTGCGGCGGGACCGGTTCGGCGCGGGTTTCCTCGGCGGCGTGCATGGCGGCGTCGATGGCCATGACGACGCTGTTGGACTTGGGGGCTGTGGCCAGATAGATGATGCACTGGGCGATGGGGATGCGTGCCTCGGGCATGCCGACATGCTCGAGGGCGTGGGCGGCGGCGTGGGCCATGAGCATGGCCAGCGGGTCGGCCAGGCCGATGTCCTCGGAGGCGTGTACGATCAGCCGGCGGACGATGAAGCGCTGGTCTTCCCCGGCCTGGGTCATCCGGGCGTACCAGTACAGCGCGGCGTCGGGGTCGGATCCGCGGATGCTCTTGATGAAGGCCGAGATGACGTCGTAATGCTGGTCCCCGGCCTTGTCGTAGCGGATGGCGCGACGCTGAATCGAGTCCTCGGCGGCCTCCAGGGTGATCCGCCGCACCCCGTCCGCTCCCGGCGGGGTGGAGAGGACGGCCAGCTCGAGGGCGTTCAGGGCCGTACGGGCATCGCCGTTGGCCAAGTCGGCCAGGTGGGCGAGGGCCTCTTCTTCCACCTGGACCGCGAAGTGTCCGAGCCCCCGTTCCTTATCGCGCAACGCCCTCTCCAGGATCACCCGGATGTCTTTCTCCTCCAGGGCCCGCAGCTGAAAGATCCGGGAGCGGCTGAGCAGGGCGCCCGTCATCTCAAAGAAGGGGTTTTCGGTGGTGGCCCCGATGAAGATGATCGTCCCTTTCTCGACGGCCGGCAGCAGCACGTCCTGCTGGGACTTGTTGAAGGCGTGGCATTCATCGACGAAGACAATGGTGCGCTGATGGTAGAACTTGCGCCGGTCTTCGGCCTCCTGGATAATCTTGCGCAACTCCTTAACCCCTGCGGCCACGGCGCTTACCGGAACGAAGACGGCCTTCGTGGCGTTGGCGATGACGTATGCCAGGGTGGTTTTGCCGCTGCCCGGCGGACCGTAGAGGATAAGGGAGGTCAGCCGGTCGGTCTCGATCGCCCGGCGCAGGAGTCTGCCCGGGCCGAGGATGTGCTCCTGGCCGACGAACTCATCGAGGGTCCGGGGGCGCATACGGTCGGCCAGGGGTGTGCTCTCTTTGAGGCGGGGCTGGCGGTCGAAAAGGTCGCTCACGTCGCTTCCCTCCTCCCGGGTAAGATGAGTGTACCCAGGGGGCGTATTTTTTGCAAGAATTGGACGGGAGGCGCCCGGGAACAAAAGGGTTTTGGCATCCGGGGAGGTAAGTATTGCATTGCTAAGGGTGAAAGGCGGGCGGGGAGTCGTGAGGCTCGTCTCGTTAACCGGGCGGCGGGGGCTGGCCCTGCTGTGTCTCGTCCTTGCATTATGGCCCGGGCCGGGCCTGGCGGACCCCGCCGGCGTTCCGGGAGCGGATCAGCGCGGGCGGGACGCCGCATTGATGTCGGCCTATACCGCGCGGGAGAAGTCCCTGGCCTCCGAGTTGCTGGCCCTTGACCTGCAGCTGGACGACATGCGGGATGAGCAGCGCAGGTTGCAGGATCGCCTGGAAGCCCTGGAGAGGGATGCTGCGGCGGCGCAGGAAGAGCTGGCGGCGGCCGGGGAACGCCTGGCGGCGTCCAGGGCGCGGCTGGGAAGGTGGTTGCGCTACCTCTATGAAAACGGCCGGTTAACGTTGCTGGGCATCCTCCTCGACGCCTCCAGCTTCGGTGACCTGCTGCGCCGTTTAGAGTTGGTACGTTGGCTGGCCGTTTACGAGGCCGACCTGTTCCGCGATGTGCAGGCTCGCCGTGACGCCGTGACCGCAAACCTGGCGCGGGCCCGGACACTGGAGCGGGAAATCGGGCGGAAGGAGACGGCCCTGGCCGCCCGCATCGCCGAGACGGAGGAACTGCATCGTACGAAGACAGAGATGCTCAGCGCGCTGCGGGCCGAATCGGCCGACCTCGCCCGGCGGATCACGGCCCTGGAAGAACAATGGTACGCCTCGCTGACCCCCCTGCACAGCCTCCTGGGCCAGCTTGACCGGCTGTTTATCAAGGAGCTCCGGCCCGACCGGGTCTACTTCGCGGGCCGGAACGTGCGGTTGGAGGTCAGCGAGGCGACGATCAACGCCGCTCTTGGGCGGATGGATATCGGCGAGAGGTCGGCGCTGCGCATCCGGGTGGCCCCGGAGGGGATTACCATCGCCGGGGTGAGCGACGGAACAACATCGTTCAGCCTTACGGGAAGCCTGGTTCCCGACCGCGACGGGCGCTCCGTACGCTTTATGCCCGAATCCCTGACCCTTGACGGTACGCCGGTACAGCCGGAGGTGCTCCGCAAGATCGCCAGCGAAGGCGGCCTGTTCTTCGCCCTGGATCGGCATTTCTCCCTGTTCGCCGTACACTCCATCACGACGGCCGACGATAAGGTGACCATCGCCCTGGGCCCAAGGTGACGGGGCAGTTTAACGTCATGCCCGGGACCCCTTATGGCAACCGCTCTTGCAGTGGGTGCACTGCCTCAGCATCCAGCGCTTCCGCAGCATCCTCCCATACCCCCTCTCTTTGATAAAAACACGCTACATCCTCCATGTTTATGCAGGGCCGGACCCGCTGATGACGGCTAACCGGGGGCGAAGGCAGGGAAAATGTGTCGGCCGACGAATATCCGGCATAATGAACGGTGGAGGAATCCAAGTGGCGGAGAAAACAACGAAACCGGCTTACTCCCTGGACGAGTTCACCGAGCTGGCCGGCCGGCTGGTCGACATGGTTCCCGCGCGCTTTTGCCGTGACTTGAACGGAGGCTTCCTCATCCTGCCGGAAGCCAGGCCGGACGAGGAATTCTACATTATGGGCGAATACGTCGAGGACCCCGTGATGGGCTCATATATCGTCCTGCATTATGGCTCCTTTGTCGCGGTGTTGGAGGACGAGACCCGCGAGGTGTGGGAGGACGAGCTGTGGGAGACTATCCTGCACGAGTTACAGCACCATCTGGAGACGATGGCCGGGGTGGACGACCTGGCCCGTGCGGAACTGGCCGAACTGGCGCGCTGGCGCGAGGAGCAGGAACGCCAAGGCTGAGTTCCCGCTGCGTGCGTCGAGACCGAGAGCGGGAAGAGGCGAGGAGGTGTGGGTAATGTCCTGGTTTACAGGTTCTATGACGACCACCGGGCGGTGCATTTGCTTTAGGCGAAGCTCGAGGGCAGAAACAGACGTGCGGCGGATGGTCCAACGCGCCGAAGCCCGTTGAAATTCCTAGAGCATTTCCAGAAGCTCCCGCCGGTTGCGGATGACGATCCGCTGGCGGTCCAGCTCGATCAGGCCGGCCTGGCGCAGCTCGCTGAGCGTCCGGTTCACCGACTCCCGGGAGGCCCCCACCAGGTTCCCCAGTTCCTGGTTGGTCAGGTCAAGGTTGATGCGCGTCCCGCCGGCCTCGGGGACTCCGTAGTCCTCGGCCAGCATGAGGAGCCCCGTTATGACGCGGCGGGTGACGTCGTGCAGGGCCAGGCTCATCACCTTATCCTGCGCCTGCCGCAGCCGCCGGGCCATAATCTTCAGGAAGGCCAGAGCGAGCGAAGGCTGCTCCAGCGTCAGCCGGTCCAGGTCGCGGTTGGCGATCATCCCTACCACGGCGTCTTCAATGACCTCCGCGGTTGCAGGGTAGGGCCCGCCATCGAAGATGACCACCTCGGCGAAGACCTCTCCCGGGTTGACCAGGTGCAAGGTGTGCTCCCGGCCGTCGGCGGTCCGGCGCGTGAGCTTCACCCTTCCCCGGCGCAGCAGGAAAACGGCTTCTCCCGGCTCGCCCTCCAGGAAGATGATGTGCCCCTTGCGGTACGGCCGCTCACGGGTGAGAGAGGCGACGGCCGCCAGGGCCTCCGGCGGAAGGTCGGCGAAGAGCGGCACACGTTTGAGCTGGTTGGTGAGATCGTCTTTCTCGGTCAACGCTTCCCCCCGCCCTTCTCAGTTCCTTTGCTCCCTATTGTATCCCGCGGAACCATGATTTTATAGTAGTGGTAAATGGTAAAGCAATAGAAATTTCCCGGGGGGATCGGCATGCGTAGAGGCAGGATCGGGCTGAACTGATTATTATGCCGGCGGGCGGCCGGTCTTTGACGGCTACCGCCGCCGCTATACGGGGCTGATGGCCAAGGGAAACCCGGTTCTGCCGGTGCCCCTGGGCGGGTTTGCTCTGGCCGCCCTGGGGCTGGCGTTACACTACGGGTTCCGGGCCCGCCGTGCCCGGATGGTGAACGACCCGCCGGGCCTTTCCCCGCCGGACGCGCCCGCCGGGGGAGGGGAACAGGCCGGTGACTCGGCGCCGCCGGGTCCGGTATAAAGGAGGACCTCGATCTATGCCCAGCGCGGAAGCAAACCTGATCGCTCCGGCCTTCGTCGCCTACCTGACCGGCGCCGCGGCGGCCCTTATCTATCTCTGGACCAGGCATGGCCTTTTGGCCCGGGCCATCCCGGTCCTGACGGGGCTGGGGCTGGCCCTGCATACGGCCGCCCTTGGCGTACGGTGGGCGGCCGCCGGGCACTGGCCGTTCACCAGCCTTTACGAGTTCCTGACCCTGTTCGCCTGGGGGCTGGGCGGCGCCACCCTGCTCACCGTCTGGCGCTGGCGAATGACAGTGACGGCCGCTTTTACCCTGCCGCTGGCCGTGGGCCTCCTGGGCGTGGCGTCCCTGCTACCGTCCGAGGTGCGGTCCCTGGCTCCCGCTCTGCAGAGCGTCTGGCTGCAACTGCACGTGGCCGCGGCCATCCTGGCCTACGCGGCCTTTACGATCTCCTTTGCCCTGGCGGTGCTCTACCTGCTGAGCGAGCGGCGGGCGGACAGCCGGCTGCCGGGTCTGCCGCCGGCCGAGGTCCTGGACCGGTATACCCACAGTAGTGTGGCCTTCGGTTTCGCCTTCCAGACCCTGCTCCTGATTACGGGGGCTGTCTGGGCGGAGGAGGTCTGGGGCGCCTGGTGGAGTTGGGACCCCAAGGAGACATGGGCGCTTGTCACCTGGCTGATCTACGCCCTGTACCTGCATGCCCGCACCGCCCGCGGCTGGAAAGGGCGCAGGGCGGCCTGGCTGGCCGTGGCGGGCTTCGCCGCCGTCCTCTTTACCTTACTTGGGGTCAGCCTGCTGATTCCCGGCCTGCATAGCTACTAGTTTAAGATTTTTTGCCAGGTATCAAGACTGATGTCTTACTGCTTTTAAACACGAGTAAGACGCGGGGTTTCCGTCATAAGGAATGGTCCGGCCCCGAACGGGCCGGACCATTCCTTGGGCAGGCTAGTCCCTTTTGAGTTCTTCGATATACTGCCTTACCGCCGTAGCTTCTGCCTCAAGATCTTTCAGGTAGGCCTCGAGCCGGGCCAGCCGCTCCTGTTTCGTGAAGAAGCGGCGGAAGCCCCGGCCGCAGCAGCACCCGTGCCGGCGGGCGTGGCCATGCCCTCCGTCACGGCAGTTGCTCGGACCGCACATCCTACATCCCTCCCTTGAAAAGGTTATTTAATCTCTCCCGGCCTGCTCCTGGTAGCGGGCCAGGAAGTTTTCAAGCCGTGCCTTGTTCCTGGCGATGGTCCGTGCCCAAGCCGAGAGGACCTCCTCGCCCTCCGGGGTCAGCCGGTAAAGCCGTTTGGCCGGCCCCGACTCCTGGGTCTGCCACTCCGAGGTCACCAGCCCGTCATCCTCCAGCCGCCGCAGGTGGCGGTAGACCGATCCGGGATCGGCCTCCCCCTCGGAGAAGCCGAACTCATCCAGATTCTGGATCAGTTCGTACCCGTGGGTCGATCGTCGCTGCAGCAGAAGCAGCAGGCAGGGTTGCATAAAGCGCTCCATCGGGGCGCTCGTGCAACGGCAGTGGTCGCGGCGGTTGCCAGGTCCGGAATGGCTGCACATCGGAGATCACCCATATATGCATGATGCCTATATAGATAGTAACCAGAGGTAGGGCAAGGGTCAAGATTATTTTTGTGGGGAAATGACTCTCTTGTCAGTTCTTCCGCAGTGTGTTATGATTTTCACAACGGTATTTGCACCATGCAAATAGGGGAATTGTGCTACTATGCCGGAGTGGGATGCGCTGATCAATGAGCATACGGAATATGCTGCTTATCTTCGGGCGGAGAGGCTGCTCCAGCCCGGGTTGCTGCTGCTTCTCGCCCGGCGTCCCATGCATGGCTACGAACTCATCCAGTGGCTGAACCAGCTGTCCTTTACCCGGGAAGAATGCGATCCGGCCACGGTATACCGTAACCTGCGCCGGATGGAGGACGACGGCCTGGTACGCTCCGAATGGCGGGCGGGCGAGTCCGGCCCGGCACGGAGGGTATACCACCTGACAGCCGACGGGAGAGAACTGTTGGACCTGATGGCGGCCAATGCCCGCCGCCGCCGTAAGCAGCTTGAGGCCTTCCTGGCATCATACGAGGACGTCCGTGCGACGGACGCCGCGAAGGGGGATGGGAGTGAATGAGCGGGGAGAGCCTGAGCATCCTGCACGCCGGGGCGCTCCGCGGGCCCCTGAAGGAGTGTGCCCGGGTCTTCGAAGAGGCTCACCCCGGCACGGTTGTGACGCTGCGGGCGGCCGGCTCGCGGGAAGGCGCGCGCCGGCTCCGGGAAGGGGAACACGCGGACGTTGTCGCCCTGGCCGACCCGGCCGTCTTCGCGGAACTCCTGGAGCCGGACATTGTCGATAGGTACTTCGTTTTCGCCACCGACCGGATTGTCATCGCCTTTGACGACTATTCACGCAGACGGGATGAAATCGACGTTCAGAAGTGGCCGGACGTTCTCCTGACCGAAGGGGTGACCTACGCCCGCTCGGACGAGAACCTGGACCCCTGCGGCTACCGGACGCTGATGGTCTGGCAGCTGGCGGAGGAGTTTTACGGCCGGCCCGGTCTTTACGAACGGCTGCGGAGAGGGTGCCCGGCCGCCCGGATCACGCCGAAGTCCATCGACCTGGTGGAACTGGTCGCCCAGGGCCGCGTCGATTACGCCTTCGTCTATTCCTCAGTGGCTGCGCAGTTCGGCCTGCGGCACCTGGTTCTGCCGCGGGAGATCGACCTTTCAAGCCCGGCATTTGCCGAACGCTATGCGCAGGCCGCAGTCCGGGTGGAGGGGCGGCACGCCGGAGAAACGGTGACCGTCCGGGGAGCGCCGATCGAGTTCGCCATCGGGATACACCGCAGGTCGGCCGACCCCGATCTCGCCCAGGCCTTCCTGGACCTGGTCTACGGGCGCATCGGACAGGAAATCCTGGAGAACTGCGGGCTGATCCCTTGCTAAGAAAGGAGAGGGGAACAGATGCATTTCCCCGTTTCGGGTGTGGACGTTTTCCCTTTGATTCCTCCGCTGATCGCCTTTGTCATATCCTCACTGACGGCCCCGGCCGGCGTCTCGGGCGCCTTCCTGCTCCTGCCCTTCCAGGTCAGCGTCCTGGGCTTCGTCAGCCCGGCCGTCAGTCCCACGAACCTGATCTACAACATCGTGGCCATCCCCGGAGGGCTCTACCGTTATATTAAGGAAGGGCGCATGGCCTGGCCCCTCACCTGGGTGATCATCATCGGCACCCTTCCGGGTGTTTTCGCCGGCGCGCTGGTGCGCATCAAGTATTTCCCCGACCCGCGAAACTTCAAGCTCTTCGTCGGCCTGGTCCTGCTTTACCTGGGCGGGCGGCTCCTCTACGAGGCCACGGGGCGCTACCGTAAGGGGAAAGAACAGCAGAGGGCCCTGGAGAAGAAGTTCCGGGAGCGGGTCCGGCAACAAAAGGATGATCTGAAGGGGCGCCTGGCCGCCGGGCTTCCCGCCGAGGCGGTGGTCAAGACGAAGTCGGTATCCCTGTCGCGCATCGAGTACGAATTCTGGGGCGAGACCTTCTCCTTCAGCACTGTAACGATCTTTGTGCTGGCCCTGGTCGTCGGGTTGATCGGCGGTGTTTACGGTATCGGCGGTGGGGCGATCATTTCCCCGTTCGTTGTGTCCGTCCTGGGCCTGCCGGTCTATACGGTAGCCGGGGCCGCCCTGGCCGGGACTTTTCTGACGTCCATCGCCGGCGTGACCTTCTTTGAAGCCCTGGCCCTGACTCCCTTGGGCGCGGAGGCGGTGATCCGGCCGGACTGGGCGCTGGGGGCTCTCTTCGGCGTCGGCGGTCTGCTGGGCACCTACGTCGGCGCCCGTTTCCAAAAATACCTCCCGGAGAAGTGGATCCGCGTCTTTCTGGGCCTCCTGATCGTCGGCCTGGCGGTGCAGTACATAACGCAGTTCTTCTTTAGATGATAAACCCTGAAAGGGCTATGCGCCGGCGGGATGCAACCTAGAAGGTCAGCATCCTGTCGGCGCGGGCAATAAGGTTGAGAAACTCCTTCATATTGGATAACGGAGCCAGCTCGCAGGTTACGTTATGGCGTTGAAGGCACTTGCCGCAGGCGATGATCCGGCCGCCGTTCTTGACAAACTCCGCCGCCTGCCCGAAAACGTCGTAGCTGTCACTCTCAATCTCTTCGATCTTGACGCCGTCCCCGATCAGGAAGACTTCCACCGCGTGACCGTCGGCCAGGGCGGCGTTGCCGAAGCGGAAACAGTCGTAAGCCTTCTGTTCATCGGCGCTTTGAAGCATGACCCCGATCAGCATTGCCTGTACCCCCCTCTTAATCTCCTGCTGATTGACGCCTAATCGCCCGGCGGACTTCGTCGTAAGTGGGCTTCGGTCCCAAAAACTCCGTCCCGACCTGCAGCTGCGGCGGGTCGGGGATGTCTTTTCTTCCTCCGATAGTGAGAAAACCCTTGTAGACCGTTTCCACGGAAATCAACTCTCCGAACTCTTCCTTAGCTCGCCCGGCCAAGGCCATCAGGTGCCTTCACCTGCCGCCCGCGGGCCGGTTACTGTAGACCACTACCTTGAGCACCTAGCTCACCCCCTTGTGTTCCCGACTATCGGCGGCGCCCGGCGCCCGCCCGCACCTGCGGCGGCCGAAAACCTTGCCGACGAGGGCATAGGTGGGGCAAAAGCCGAAGATCCCGGTCAGGAAGAACGCCAGGCCCAGGTAACCCCAGGGCGAGTGCGGGTCCAGGATGACAAGGCCCGCCACCGTGAGTCCTCCGGCGATACGGACGGTCCTTTCCAAAGGGCTCAGGTTGCGGGTCGGAATGGCATGGCGGACGTCCAGCAGGGTCAATACCTTCTGCGGGCAGACGTTCACGCAGCGCGCGCAGCCCATGCATTCGGTCGTCCGCAGCTCGCCCTTCATCCGGATCAACCGGCGGATGGGCACGCCCATGTCGCACTCGGCCTCACAGACCCCGCAGTCCTTGCACTTTTCCACGGCCGCCTTAATCCTGTAGAAGCCCACCAGGTTGAGGACACCCCAGGTGGCCGACCAGGGACAGCCCCAGCGGCAGAAACTGCGGTGACCGGTAAACGGGATGATGAGAAAACTGGCGTAATAGAGGACCAGTATCCAGTCGTACAGGCGGCGGCCGACCCGGTCGTAGGCGTGGGCGGGGTCGGCCAGCATCAGGACGAAATAGGCCCAGACCGCGACGAAGAGAATCCATTTGAGATGGCGCAGGCCCCACCAGAAATCCCCCTTCAGGGTGGCGTCCCGGAAGGCGAAGCCGATCGTCTCGCGGTCGAACACGCAGGGGCAGTTCCAGCCGCAGTCCACCCTTTTGCCGAGGAAGAAGACGGCGGTCAGCAACAGGAAGAACGGGAGCGAGCCCACCATGTGCACCGCGAGCACGGTCCTGGCGGTAGTCCCGTCGATAAAGGGCATTGTGGGGTAGAAGGCGGGAATGAGGACCCAGTAGAGGAAGAAAAGGCCGATCATCACCAGGACACGTTTTCTCTGGTAGGCGTCCTGCTCTGTGCGCAGCCGCCAGAGCCCGAAGAGGGGAATCAGGTATAGTTCAGGGTAGGCGTTAACCTGCACGGACCCGATGTGCAGAGGGTAAAGGTAACTTGACGCCAGCCAGATGAGAGCGGCCAGGGAGACGGCCTTCGCCGGCCGGCTGGTTTTCGCCTTAGCCATTGTTTCTCCCCCTTCCCTTGAAGGCCGTAAGCAGCACGTATCCGACCACGCCGTCGTCCACAAGTTGCCGGCCGCGGTTGAGCAAAGCCTTTGTCTGTTCCAGGTCGATATCGAGGTCAAGCTTCTTGAAGGCCTTGCCCAGTTCCAGAAGGAGAAACCTGGCCCGGATGGAGGCCAACAGTGCATGCAGGGCGTCATGGCGGTCCAGGACGGTGAACCCGGAAAAACCGGCTGCGCCGAGGATCTCGAGGTAGGCGGGGACGGGAAGGGCGTCGGCGATGCAGGCCGCGCGAAAGAGCAGCCCCTTCATGTCGCCGGGCAGGCGGTCCTGGTCGACGGTCATATCGCTGATGCCCAGGACCCCGCCGGGGCGAAGCGCCCGGTACATCTCCGCGGCCGCCGCGGGCTTATCGGGGAAGGTGCAGAAGGCGCACTCGGAGATCACGGCGTCGCAGGATCCACCAGGGACCGGCAGTTTTTCCGCGTCCCCCCGGACGAACTCGACCCGCCCGTCAAGCCCTTCAGCGGCCGCTTTGCGCCTGGCCCGGGCGATGTTTTCCGCTCCCAGGTCGACGCCGATGACCCGGCAGCCGAAAGCCCGGGCCAGGTAAAGGGCGGTGGCGCCGTTGCCGCAGGCCACGTCGAGAACGGTGCGCCCGCCGGTCAGGCCGAGCAGTTCGCCGAGTTCCCTCGTGAGGCCGAGTCCTCCGGGATGGAAGCTTTCTCCCAGGAGCATCCGCGCCAGGTCATGCTCGTAGAGGTTCACGCAGGCGCACTTGAAATTATCCATCCGACCTACCCCGTTCAAGATTGTTATAGACGCAAAAGGGGACGATGCGGCCGTCGGGCAGGAGCTGGTGGATGCAGCACTTCTTTGCCCGCTTGAGGTCGAAACTGTGGCGGTCCATCAAGGCGTGCACACCGACCATCGTGATCGCATCCTCCAGCTCTTTCAACACTTCGGGGGCGACCCCGCAACAGCAGGCGAAGTCTTTCAGTGTCCGGTCCGACCCGGGGGTGGCGCCGGCCGACCAGAGGTTTTCGAGAGCCGCCTGCGTCAGGGGGTCGAGGTTGGTGATGATCCGGTTCTTGAAGTAATCAAGGTAGTCGTCGACGTTGATCAGCCGGGGCAGGGTTGTGACCCCGTCATCGCTGTTGTAAACGTAAGTGACGCTGAAACAGGTCGGGAACGGGCAGGGAACGGGAATGAAGTCCCTCCGGGTGAGCAGGCCTCCGGTTTGCTCCTCGACGGCCCGGAGCACATCCGGAAGGGTGATCCTTTGGGTCGGCGTGAACGGCGGAAGATAACGCCCCGTGCAGGCCGCCGGCTGGAAGATCACACCCCTGATCCGGGGGTGCTCGATGGCGAAGCGGGTGATTTCTCCGATCTCGCCGTCGTTGACCCCCTCCACGACGGTTACGGCGAGTACGATGGTGAAGCCGTGAGAGGCCAGGCGGTCCACGGCCTTCATCTTGTCGGCGGCGAGGTCGCGCCCGCGGATCAGTTCGTAGGTCGCCGGCCGGAAGCCGTCGAATTGCAGGTAGACGCTCGGCTTGAGTTCGGCCAGACGCTCGACGAAGTCCGGGTCGCGGGCGATGCGCAGGCCGTTGGTGTTCAACTGCACGGTCCCGATGCCCATGTCCCGCGCGGCTGTGATGACGGCGAACAGTTCCGGGTGCAATGTGGGTTCGCCGCCGCTGATCTGGACGACCTCGGGTGAACCCTCGGCCGTACGGTACCGGGAGAGCATTTCACGCACCGTGGCCAACGGCACGTGGCGCACCGGGGCGGCGCCGGCCGCGGCGAAACAGACGGGGCATTCCAGGTCGCAGGCGTTGGTGATTTCGACCAGCGCCAGGCAGGTGTGCTGCTGGTGTTCGGGGCAAAGGCCGCAGTCGTGCGGGCAGCCCCGGGCCGTGCGGGAATGGAACCCGGCCGGGACGGCCCCCGGCTTGTTAAACATCAGGCTGAACCGGTAATGCTCCAGGTCGGACGACACCAGGGCCTCCGAATGGCCATGATCGGGGCAAAACTTGCGGAAGAAAACGCGGTTGTCCCGTACCAGGACGTCGGCGTCGACCAACCGCCCGCAGACGGGACAGAGGCTCCGGGCCACCTCCAGGAAAACCTCGGACCGGTTTTGCCTCATCGCTTCCTCTCCCCCCAATTCTTTGAGAACTAACCGGCGAGCCTTAAGGCTGACCCGGTCACTCCCGCCCGGTAACCTGCAGGCGGCCCTTCTCAGAGGTGAAAACGCCGATCACCGCCGCCGGCACTCCCTCCGCGCGCAGCGCCGCCAGCAGCCTGTCGGCCTTCTCTTCGCCGATCGCCATCAAGAGCCCGCCCGAGGTCTGCGGGTCGCAGAGGAGCAGCTTCATTTCCCGCTCCAGTCCGTCATCCCACTCCATGCGGTCGCGCAGGTAGCGGAGGTTGTGGTGCGTCCCCGCCGGCACCACGCCGGCCTCGATCAGGGCAGAGGCGCCTTCGATGACCGGGACACGGGAGGCCCAGAGACGTACGCCGACCTCCCCCCCGCCCAGCATCTCCCGCAGGTGGCCGAGCAGCCCGAAACCGGTGACGTCGGTGCAGGCGTGGACCCCGACGCGGGTCATGACTGCGGCGGCCTTGTCATTCAGGGCGGTCATTATCCGGACGACACGGTCAACCAAACCCGGCTCCGCCATCTGTCTGTCGATACCGGTGGTGATGGCTCCCGTCCCCAACGGCTTGGTCAGGACCAGCAGGTCCCCGGGCCGAGCTCCGGTGCGCCGGACGAGGCGTCGCGGGTCGACGGTCCCGGTGACGGCCAGACCGTACTTGGGGGCGTTATCGGCAATCGAGTGGCCGCCGGCGATGGTGACCCCGGCCTCGGCGGCCTTGTTCGCCCCGCCCTTGAGGATGGTCTCCAGAACCGAGAGAGGGAGGGATTGATTGGGAAAGCCCACGAGGTTTAGCGCCATAACCGGCCTGCCCCCCATGGCGTAGACGTCGCTGAGGGCGTTGGCCGCGGCGACCTGCCCGAAGACGTAGGGGTCGTTCACTACGGGTGTGATATAGTCCACCGTCTGGATTACGGCCAGATCTTCCGATAACCGTAAGACGGCGGCGTCGTCCCGGAGGTTGGTAAGGATGCGCGGATCACTGATGGAGGGCAGGACTTTGAGTACGCGTTCCAGGTCCGCCGGACCCATCTTGCATGCTCAGCCGGAACCGGGGGAGTACGAAGTGAGGTTGATGTTCGTAAGGATATCGTTCATGTTCATCCACTTCTTCCATCTTCCGGAGCCTGACGGTGGTCATTTACATCGTAGCCTTGCGGCCGCTATAATGCAAATATATAGTTTGCATATTACCTATGCACTGAGATTATAACAAAGGCGAGCGGAAGGTGATTTTATCCGCCTCGAACCCCTTTACTACTTCTACCTGGTCGCCCGGCGCCAAAGCTTCTCCCGCGCCGCCGAAGAGATGCACCTCTCGCAGCCGGCCGTCTCGCGGCAGGTCGCCAACCTGGAGGCCGACCTGGGCGTGAAGCTCTTCGTGCGGAACTCCCGGTCCATCGCCCTTACCGATGCGGGGGAGTGCCTCTACCGGCACGTCGACCAGATGATGGACCTGGTGGAGCAGGCGAAGAAGTTGATCTCGCAGATGGCCGATCTGGAACATGGGCGAGTGGCCGTGGGGGTTTGCGGTCTGGTCGGGACGTATATCCTGCCGCGCGTCCTGGCGCGCTTTAGCCAAAGCCACCCCGGTATCCAGGTTAGCCTGATGTTTGCCGGGGAGAGCCGGGTGTGCCGGATGGTCGGGGCCGGAGAGATCGACCTGGGCGTCATCGCCGGCGGAATGCCGGCCCCCGGCCTTCATCTGGAGCCTGTGCTGCGCGACAGGCTGGTAGTGGTGGCCCCGGCCGGGGCCTCGCCCCCGGTCGTTTTCACCCTTGGTCCCGACACCGCGGTCGGCAGGCTGGTCCGTGAACGCGAGGCATCGAGCGGGAACAGGATCGAGGTCGTAGACCACGTGGAAACGCTTAAAGCCATGGTTGCCGCCGGGCTGGGTAAGGGTTACGTGCCCGGTTTCGCCGTAGGGTCCGATTCCGGTTTTGTCTCCCCGAAGGGTGCCTGTGACATCCCCTTTGATATTAACCTGGTGTGGCCGAAGAACCGGTATAACAATCCGGCAACGCTGGTCCTGGCCAGCTTCTTACAGAAATACTTCGCTGATGTGCGGCGCGGCACTCAACCATTCTCTTAGCACGTAAGAACGGGGGCTCGCTGTCAAGCCCCCGCTGCCTTGATGCGGTTTCAATAAAGGAAAGCTTAGAGGCGTTTGACGCCGTCCGCCGTGACCTGGTCCGAGCCGCGTTCGACGAAGGTCTTGCAGCAGGTCTCCATGCAGGTCTTAACGGGCGTCACGGGGGCCCGGCCGGCGTCCGGGGCGTCGAAGGAGTCGGGCTTTTGCGCGCCCAGGGTGTCTGAGGTCACAATGATCTCCTCTGCCACGCAGAGGTTGTCCTGCGACCAGTAGTTTCAGTTGTTGACCGAACAGCGTATACGAGCAGCCATACCTGAACCTCCCCGCATTGATGATGGGCTATTATATCCTTCCAGACCCGCCATTATCCACAAACCGGGGTTTTTCGCCAACAATCCGCCCCGCGGGAACGTTTCTTGTCGAAATTGGCGGCAGGAAATCCGGCTGGGACAGTGAACATAGTTTAGGTGTGCAAAAGCAAACGGATTTGGCCGGACTCCGAACGTCAGGGAGGGGGTGCCGCCGGAAGCTTTTAAACCCTTTTACCTGAAGATGGCAGGCGTTTAGCGACTGGAGACTTATGACGAGAGGTGGAAGACAGCCTTGCTTAAATGGCGCCGTTTAATCCCGCTCCTGGTCCTCCTCCTTCTTGCCGCGGTATTCGTGGCCGGCTGCGGGCAGAAGAAGGATGAGGCCAAGACCCCCGCCCCGGCGGGAGAAGACAAGATGAAGGTCGGCTTTGTGTATATCGGCACTCCGGGTGACGCCGGTTTCACCTACGCCCACGAACAGGGGCGCAAGTATCTTGTTGAACAGTTGCCGTATGTGGAAACCGAGGTCGTGGAGAACGTGACCGACGCCGACGCCGAGCGGGTCATCACCCAGCTCGCTGAGAAAGGCTGCCGGGTTATCTTCACCACCAGCTTCGGTTTTATGGACCCGACGCTCAACGTCGCCAAGAAGTATCCCGATATCACTTTCCTACACTGTTCGGGCTACAAGACCAACGACAACATGGGGACCTACTTCGGCCGGATGTACCAGGCGCGCTACCTGACCGGGCTTGTGGCGGGCAAGATGACGAAGACCAACCTGATCGGTTATGTCGCCGCCTTTCCGATCCCGGAGGTCGTCCGCCAGATCAACGCCTTCACCCTCGGCGTCCGCCAGGTTAACCCCGAGGCGAAGGTCAAGGTCATATGGACCAACAGTTGGACCGACCCGGTCGCCCCTAAGGACGTGGCCAACACCCTGCTGGACGCCGGCGCCGACGTCATCGCGCAGCACCAGGATACTCCCAGCCCGCAGCAGGCCGCCGAGGCCCGCGGCAAATACTCCGTCGGCTTCAACAGCGACATGGCTCCCCTGGCGCCGAAGGCCGTCCTGACTTCGGCCGTCTGGAACTGGGGTCCTTACTACGTCAAGACCGTCGAGGAGATCAAGGCCGGCACCTGGAAGTCCGGCCAGTACTGGGGAGCGATGAGTGACGGCATCGTGGACATCACGCCCTTCGGGCCCATGGTCCCCGCTGACGTGAAGCAAATGGTCGAGGCCGAGAAGAAGAAGATCCTCAGCGGTGAATGGGACGTCTTCACCGGCCCGATTAAGGACCAGACCGGCAAGGAGCGGGTGGCCGCCGGCCAGAGGATGAGCGATAAGGAACTCCTGGAGTTCAGCTGGTTTGTGGAAGGTGTGGAAGGTACCATTCCCCAGAGCTAAGGGATGGAGAGGCGCCGGTGGGGAACCGCCGGCGCCTGAAACTGTAAGGGACGGGCGTGACGTGGACAAGTTTCTGGTCGAGATGCGAGGAATCACCAAGCGCTTCCCCGGGGTAACCGCGAACGATGCCGTCGACTTCACGGTGCGGGCGGGGGAGATCCATGCCCTCCTGGGGGAGAACGGGTCCGGCAAGAGCACCCTGATGTCCATCCTGGCCGGCCTCTACCGTCCCGACGAGGGACGGATCCTGGTCGCCGGGCGGCCGGCTGTGTTCCGTTCCCCGCGGGACGCCATCCTGGCCGGCATCGGGATGGTGCACCAGCACTTCAAGCTGGTGGAGACTTTCACCGCCGCCGAGAACATTGTCCTGGGCGACGACCGCACGCCCTTCGTCCCCCGCATGCGGGACATTGAGGAGCAGATCGCCCGCCTCTCGGCGTCCTACGGCCTGGCGGTGAACCCCCGGGCACGGGTCTGGCAGCTTTCAGTCGGAGAGCGGCAGCGGGTGGAGGTTGTGAAGATGCTGTTCCGGGGCTGCCGCATGCTGGTGCTGGACGAGCCCACGGCCGTGCTCACGCCCCAGGAGACCAGGGAGCTGTTCGCTACCCTGCGGCGGATGGCCAAGAACGGGCATGCCGTGGTCATCATCACCCACAAGCTGCAGGAGGTAATGGACCTGGCCGACCGCGTCACGGTTTTGCGCCACGGGCGTGTGGCCAATGGCTTCAAGCGCGGGGAGTTTAACGAGCGGGACCTCGCCCGGGCGATGGTCGGCCGCGACCTTAAGCCGCCTGCGGTCCGCGCGCTGCCCGCGCGGGGGGAGACCGTGCTGGAACTGCGGGACGTCCGCGTGCTGAACGACGCCGGCCTTCCCGGCCTCCAGGACCTTAACCTGACGCTCTCGGCCGGGGAAATCCTCGGAGTGGCGGGCGTCACCGGGAACGGGCAGCGGGAGCTGGCGGAGGTCGTCACCGGCCTGCGGCCGGCGGTTTCCGGGCGGATTCTTGTCGGGGGCCGGGACGTAACCAACCAGGGCCCCAGGGCCTTCATCGCCGCCGGGGTAGCCCATATTCCGGAAGACAGGTTACACACCGGTTTGGCCGCCGGACTCTCCGCGGTGGACAACCTGATCTTAAAAGAGTACCGTGCCCGGGGGCCGGGCCACGGCATTTTTCTCAACCGCAAGGAGGCACGACGGCGCGCCGAGCAGCTGGTGGCCGACTTCGACGTCCGCCTGGCGAGCATCGACGCGCCGGTAAGGCTCCTGTCGGGCGGCAACCTGCAGCGCCTGCTACTCGCACGCGAGATATCCTCACGTCCACGGGTCATTGTCGCCGCCTATCCGGCCCGGGGGCTGGACATCGCCGCCACGGAAAGTGTCTACAGCATCCTTGAGGAACAGCGGGGCCGGGGCGCGGCCATCCTCCTGATTTCCGAGGACCTGGACGAGATCTTCAGGGTAAGCGACCGGATCGCCGTCCTGTATAGCGGACGCCTGGCGGGGCCGGTGCTCCAGGCCTCCGCGACCGGCCATGAGCAGGTCGGGCTCTTGATGACCGGGGGCACGATGCGGGAGGTGGCGGCGGGATGAGCACCCTCGGGTGGCGCTTGCGGTGGGACAAGAAGCTGACCCCCTCCCCGTGGGCGGTCGTCCTCGTGCCGGCGCTGGCCGTTGTCCTGGCCCTGGCCGTGGGAGCGGTGTTCCTCATCCTTTCCGGCCGGGAGCCGCTTGCCCTCTACCGAGAGATGTTCAGCGGCGCTTTCGGTTCCGGTTACGGCCTGAGTGAAACCGTAGTCAAGGCCATCCCCCTGAGCCTGGCCGGGCTGGGATTGAGCCTCGCCTTCCGGATGCAGCTCTGGAACATCGGGGGTGAGGGCCAGCTCTACATGGGGGCCTGCGCCGCCACCGGGGTGGCCCTGGCCCTGGCGGGCCAGCCGGCCTGGGTGCTGCTGCCCCTGATGGTCCTGGCCGGGCTGGCGGCCGGGGGCGTGTGGGCCCTGCTGACGGCCCTGCCCCGGGCCTACCTCGGCGTCAACGAGATCATCACCTCCCTGATGCTCAATTACGTGGCCATCCTCTGGGTCGATTACCTGGTCTACGGGCCCTGGCGCGACCCGGCGGGCTTCAACTTTCCCCTGACGGCGACCTTCACGGAGGGGGCCGTCCTCCCGAGCCTGGGGGACACCCGCATCCATGCCGGTTTGCTCTTCGCGCTGCTGGCCGTCCTCATTCTTTATGTTATTCTTGAGCATACCCGCTGGGGGTTTGAGATCCGGGTCATCGGGGAAAGCGAGCGGGCGGCGCGCTACGCCGGGATGAAGATCACGCGGAATATCCTGCTCGTTATGCTCGTCAGCGGGGCCCTGTGCGGCCTCGCCGGGATGAGCGAGGTTTCCGGGCTCGCGCACCGTCTGCAGCCCGGTTTCTCTCCCGGGTACGGCTACACCGCGATCATCGTCGCCGTCCTGGCCCGCCTGAACCCGCTGGCGGTCCTGCCGGTAGCCTTTCTTTTCGGGGGCCTGCAGGTCGGCGGCTATATGGTCCAAACCGCCGGCGTGCCGGCGGCCATCGTGGCCATGCTTACCGGAGCCGTCCTGTTCTTCGTGTTGGGCGGGGAAATCCTGCTGCGTTACCGGTTCCGGCTGGTCCGGGGAGGGATGGCAACGTGAGCGGAGATTTCTGGGTGGCGCTCCTGGCCACCGCCGTGACGGCGGGGACGCCGCTCCTCTACGCCGCCCTGGGCGAGGTCCTGGCCGAGCGGGCCGGGGTGCTCAACCTGGGCGTCGAGGGGATGATGCTGGTGGGGGCGGTGGCGGGTTTCGCCGTGGCCCTGTATTCCGGCAACCCCTGGGCCGGGGTGCTGACCGCCACCCTCGCCGGGGGGGCCCTGGCGTTCATCCATGCCTGCCTGACCGTTACCCTGCGGGCCAACCAGGTCGTCAGCGGCCTGGCGTTAACCCTTTTCGGGACCGGGCTGTCCGGCTACCTGGGAAAACCGCTGGTCGGCCTACCTTTGCCGGAGGCCTTTAAGCCGGTCGCCCTGCCCGGGCTGTCCGAGATCCCGTTTTTGGGGCCCATCCTGTTCCGCCAGGACCCCCTGGTCCTGTTAAGCTACCTCCTGGCACCTCTGCTCTGGTTCCTGGTCTTTCGCACCCGCGCGGGGCTCCACCTGCGCGCCGTGGGTGAAAACCCGGCGGCCGCCGACTCCCTGGGGGTTAACGTCTTCGCCACCCGTTACCTCTATGTCGTCCTCGGCGGGATGCTGGCCGGCGTCGGGGGGGCTTACATCTCCCTGGCCTACGTCCCGACCTGGATGGAAAACATGACCGCCGGCCGGGGCTGGATCGCTCTGGCCCTGGTCATCTTCGCCACCTGGAACCCATTGTACGCCCTGGCCGGCTCCTACTTCTTCGGCGGTATCGACGCCCTGGGGTTCCGCCTGCAGGCACTCAACGTCAGCGTGGCACCCTACTTCCTCAAAATGTTGCCGTACCTCTTCACCGTGGGGGTCCTGGTCCTTGTGACCCGCAAGAGGTTCCTGATCCGCATCGGCGCCCCGCGGGCCCTCGGGCTGCCCTACGACCGCGAAGAACGCTGACTTAAGTAAAGGGTCAGACACCAAACTTAAAACTATGTATACCCCCAAGGAGTGATAGCATCGATGCGCCCGACCTGGGACGAAGTCTTTATGGACCTGGCCCGCCTGATGGCTCGCCGCTCCACCTGCCTGCGGCGGCAGGTCGGGGCGGTCCTGGTGCGCGACCACCGGGCCATCGCTTCGGGCTATAACGGCCCGCCGTCGGGGCTTCTACACTGCGCGGAGCGAGGAGGCTGCCTGCGCGAGCAGCTCGGGGTCCCGTCCGGCCACCGCCAGGAGATCTGCCGCGCCCTGCACGCCGAGCAGAACGTCGTCCTGCAGCTCGCTATCACCGGTCTGTCCGGGCGGGACACCACCCTGTATGTCACCCATTTCCCCTGTTTTACCTGCGCCAAGATGCTTGTCCAGCTCGGGGTGCGGGAGGTGGTCTACGCCGAGGGCTACCCCGACGATTTCAGCCGGGACATCCTAGAAGAGGCGGGGGTGGTCTGTCGTCCCTTCGCAAGAACGGAGTAAATGATATATAATAATATCATCATACATCCCGTAATCGAGGGTAAGGCAGGTGAACGAGGCAATGCAACGCGGTCTTACCGACTGGCAGGCCCAGATCCTTAAGGGTCTCGGACACCCGACCCGGGTGCGCATCATTGAGACCCTCCGCGGGGGCGAACGCTGTGTCTGCGAGATTATGGAAGAACTGGCCCTGGAGCAGTCCAATGTGTCACAGCACCTGGCCGTCCTGAAGAAGCTCGATATCCTGGCCTCGCGGAAGGACGGCCTGAAGATGATGTACCGCGTCCGGCACCCCCAGGTATTCACCATCCTCGACCTTTTGAAGACCATGATTGCCGCCCGCGCCCGGGAAACCCTGGCCGTTCTCAAAGAGGCAGGGGGAAAATAGGTTTTATACAGGAATATGGATTCCCGTCATCGAAAACTCATGTAATTCCGAGCTTGTGAGGTCGAGGGCTGATGCCGGACGGATGCCAGCACGTCGCCGGTGCGATCAAGATCGAGGATGAGCTTTTCCAGGCAAACGGTTACCGCGGGATTGAACAGACCCCGTCCTACAGCGTTCTTCCGGGCAGCTTGCCCATCCTTCTCTCCGCCCCCCACGCCGTCAAGCACTTCCGCCGGGCGAACGACGAGCCCAAGGAAGAGGACGAGTTCACCGGGGCGATCGTGCGCCTGCTGCACGACCTGACGGGCTGCTCCATCATTCATGCCGCCTATGCCGACCAGGACGCCAACTTCTATGATGACTGCCCTTATAAGGAAGGCTTGCGAAGCCTGGTGATAGAGCGGGGGATCAAGCTGGTCCTCGATATCCACGGCGCCGCCGCCTGGCGATCCTTTGACATCGACATCGGCAGCTGCAAGGGCGCCGCCCTCCTCGGGCGGGGTGACATCCTGCCGCCTCTCCTGGACGCCTTCCGCCGCCACGAGATCAACGGGGTCTTCGTGGACAGCGTATTTTCCGGCTGCGGCCAGGCCACCGTCACCCGCTTCGCCAGCGAGGTGCTTTGCGTCCCGGCCCTGCAACTGGAGATCAACAAGCGCTTCCGCGACCCGGAAAACCACCCGCAGGAATTCGAGAGTCTGATCGAAGCCCTGGAGGACTACCTAAAGGGTGTTCAATCCCTTTTGTAGAACTGCTAATGATTGAACGGAACTTTGATATCCCCTTCGTAGCCGCTATGGCTCTTCGGGAAAAACAGATTCAGCAGAATTACCGCCCGGTTATCGCCGTCCACAAGTGGTTCGCCCGGCGACCGGGCACACTTTTCCGCGCGCTTCTCCTGGCTGAATTCACCCAGGGACCATTAAGGGAAACCTACTTTCAACCCCACCGCCTTGAGGGAATCAGGGTGGCAGATCCTTTTATGGGCGGAGGCACCCCTCTCATTGAGGCTAACCGCATCGGCTGCGGTATCATCGGCTACGACATTAACCCAATGGCCTATTGGATTGTCCGTCAGGAAATCGAACGCCTGGATCTTGACGCCTACCGCTTGGCGGCGGCGCAACTTCGCCAGGAGCTTGAAAAACAGGTTGGAAGGTTCTATCGGACCCGTTGTCTCGAATGCGGTTCTCCCGAGGCGTATGTCAAGTACTTTATCTGGGTCAAGACCCAACACTGTGTAAAATGCGGCCGGGAATTTGAACTTTTTCCCGGATACCTGCTGGCTGAAAACAGGCGGCATCCCCTCAATGTAATCATTTGCAGGAACTGTGGGGAGTTAAACGAAGTGCCGGACCGCAAGGCTCCCGGTGACTGTCGTGTCTGCACGCAACCGTTGCAAGTTAGCGGCCCCGCACGCCACAACCGTTGTACCTGTCCACATTGCGGTCACATCAACTCATATCCTAACCCGGCGGCCGGTCCGCCCACCCACCGTATGGTAGCCATTGAATATCATTGTCCGTCCTGCAAACCCCACCATCGAGGGCGATTCTTTAAAAAACCTGACGGGGATGATTTATCCCGGTACGCTGAAGTAGAAGCTATGTGGACACAAACCACCCCGTTGTACACGCCGGACGAAGAAATCCCGGCGGGTGATGAAACGGACCGCCTCCACCGGTGGGGTTACCGGCGGTACCGGGAGATGTTTAACGGGCGTCAGTTATTGGGTTTGGAATTGAGTTGCCGGTTAATCGCCAAGGTACACGATGAGCGGGTTAGAAATGCCCTGGCGACTAACCTATCCGACCTGTTGCGCTACCAGAACATGCTCTGCCGCTACGATACTATGGCCCTGAAGTCCTTGGACATTTTCTCAGTCCACGGCTTTCCAGTGGGTTTGATCCCGTGTGAATCCAATCTGCTGGGTATCCCCAACGGGTTACCGGGCACCAATGTGGGCAGCGGAGGATGGTCAAACATCGTAGACAAGTATGCCCGGGCCAAGGCTTATTGCGAAAATCCCTACGAAATCCGCTACCAAAACGGGCGAAAGATACTGGATAAAATTCCCGGGGAATGGATCGGCGATTACCGGGATTCAACCATCCCCGCGGAAAGGCGGGAAGTCAGGCTACATTGCGGGAGTTCAACCCTTGCTGAGATTCCTCCCGCATCTCTTGATGCTGTAGTTACGGACCCTCCGTATTTTGCTAATGTGCAGTACGCGGAGTTGATGGACTTTTGCTATGTTTGGTTACGTCGCCTGGCGATAGACGTCGGAGACGCTTTCCGGAGGATGTCAACGCGTGATCCTAACGAACTAACCGGGAATGCGACCCTGGGGCGGGACTTAAACCATTTCACGGAGGGAATGAGCACCGTTTTCCGCCGCATGGCACAAGCCCTGAAGCCCGGTGCGCCCTTAGTGTTTACTTATCACCATAACGCAATAGATGCCTATTACCCTATTGCCGTCGCCATTCTGGACGCAGGCCTGACCTGCTCTGCTTGCCTCCCCTGCCCGGCCGAAATGGGCGCCTCGATACATATCAACGGGACAGCGTCTTCTATCGTCGATACGGTCTTTATCTGTCGGTCGACCGGTTCCGTTCCCCGGCGGACGATTGTCACCAAGCCGGAGGATCTGGCCCGGTTGGTTCTTGCAGATCTTGAGCAGCTACAGGCTGGTGACGTCAAGCCTACTCACGGCGACATCCGTTGTATCACGTACGGCCACTTGGTTCGATTGGCGATCTGGCACTTGCGTGCCTTGTGGCAAAAAGATGGCACGACACCGGAGAAGTTAACCTTAATTGCAAAGGCCATTGCCGATCTCGGCGGGCCTGGCGGTGTACAGAGCTATCTCTCGGATGCCTTATCCTCACTTCCGCGAAACCGTCGTGCAACCGCTCACGAAGCGACAACCATTTACGAGGTCGATACCGATGAAATACCCTTTTGAGGTTTCCCCTCAAGAACTTAAAGATAACCTGGATACCTTTGTGTCAGTGGTCTTTTCTACCCTTGAGTCCGAGTTTCTGGTGCTTCCACGGGGTGTCGGATTCATCGACTATCCCGTGTTCGAAGAGGCATATGAGAAGCTCAAACGTGTTACGTCCGGATTTCGTGTATTGACCGCTGAGAGAGTGTTCAGTGCCGTTCTGGAGAAACCTGTTGCTCTCATTGTCTTAAGGGCCATCATTGGTATCACTCCTTCTGAGTGGGCTTACCTTACTACACAGCGGACGAATGTTGCAGTTTCCCAAAGTTCCGCCCGGGCTCTAGATCGGGCGGTGCGTATGGATCCCAAAAACCCGATCCGAGGTAAGAATAGATTACGGTGGGCCAGAGCCATGGTTGACGCTGCCTGTGCCCTGCTTAGTTCTAAAATCCCTACGGTTGGGCCTAACCACATTCACCGCCTGGAAAAGGTGGATACCAAAAATGGACCGGAGGGGATTCGGGCGGCGGCAGAGTTGGGCGTTCCCTACGCAATGTTATTGTACGAACGTTTTCTTGGGCGACCGTTTGCCGGACATCGTGACTCGGTATCGGAATTGATCGGCGATGGGCTGGAAACGGTAATTGAAAATCTTTTGTCGAAAGCGGGTGTCAGCTACCGTAAAACAAAAAGGGCGGAACGCATAGAGGGTTTCGACCAGGCACCGGATTTCATTGTACCCAGCGAATTCAACCCCCGGGTTGTCATTGAGGCCAAGATTTGCGAGGACGATGGTACAGCCCGAGACAAGGTTACGCGCATCCAACACCTGGCGGAACTCAGCCTTAAGGGGCGGCCAGCCGGTTCGCCCCGGTTCGAAGTCGTAGCGTGTATTGGTGGACGGGGGTTTGGGGTACGGCGCGAGGACATGAGGAAGCTCCTGTTAGCAACGCACGGAAAAGTCTTCACCCTCGAAACACTTGACCGCCTGGTCGATTATACCGGGCTGAAGGAATTCAGGACCAGGGAACCCTAGATTTTTTATGGTTGATGACAACGTCGGCCGCCGGGTTTCTATCCTGTCTTGCTGTTTTTCAGGTACTGCCGCCACAGTACCCAGGCCAGCAACAGAAGACCGCCGGCCAGAAGCAGTTCGTCCGCGTATCGCGCCAGAAACTCCTCCGCTTGTTCCCCCGCCAGCATGATGACCAGGGCTTCGGCGATAAAGCGCGTTCCCCGGCCGAAGAGGGAACCCAGGATCACCGGGCGGGCGGCGACTCCGAAGACGCCGGAGGCAATGGTGAAGAACTTGTAGGGAGCCGGCGTGAGGGCGGCAAGGCCGACGGCCCACCCGCCGTAGCGCTGGAACCAGTTTTCCAACAGCTGGGCTTTACGGCCCGACGCCAGCCGCTCCAGCAAGGGCCGGCCGGCCTTCAAACCTATCCAGCGCCCGAAAAGCCCCCCGGCGGTTGACGACAGCGTGGCCGCCAAAGCGTAAAAGAGGGCGAGGGTGGGGTTGATGAGGGCCATCGGTATGAAGAGAACCTCCGGGAACACGGGTAAAAAGGACGCCTCGGCGAAGGTCAGGGCAATCAAGCCCCACAGGCCGTAAGCCGCAAGGAAATCGGTGATATCCTGAACCAAGCCCGCGGACAGGAACTCCGTACCAAACACCCGCCTTGACATCTTGGGAGCCGAGTACGTTTTTACTACTATATACCCTTTCTGGCGAAAAGCCCGGTAACCTCTCTGCATCCAGAATTATCTCGGCCACCGTTGCGGCGCCCGTCAGGAGGAAAAACCTGGTCGGCAGAGAAATGGACCTTAGGGAACCCTCCCTACCCGCAATGCGGCAGGCCGATGACGGCCGGAGGAAGGGCGATCCTTTGGGATTGAAGAGGATACTTGTCCTTTATCCTTAAGTGGAGATTTAATTGCCGGGGAACAATAGCGATCACAGAGGAGGTTCGGGCATGCCAAACCTGTTCAGCGCATTGGAAACGCCCAAGCTGAGCTTAAAGAACCGCATCGTTATGCCGCCGATGGCCAACAACCTTTGTGCGGAAAACGGGGCCGTCAACGACATCCTGATCGCCCACTACCAACGGCGGGCGGAGGCCGAAGTGGCCCTGCTGATCGTGGAGCACAGCTATGTGCTTCCTTCGGGGCGCGCCGGCAGAAAACAACTGGGCATTCATGATGATGCGCTGGTCGCGGGGCTAAGGAGACTGGTCGACGAGGTGCACCGGCGGGGGGCAAAGATCGGCATCCAGATTACCCACGCCGGCAGCAATACCAGCAGCGAGGTGCTCGGCCATCAGCCGCTGGCCCCATCACCGGTGCCTCACCCGAGCAAGCGGTATAACGAGGTACCGAAGGAACTTTCCAAGGATGAGCTGGGTACGATAAGGGAGTCCTTCGCCGCCGCCGCCCGGCGCGCCAAGGAGGCCGGCTTTGACATGGTGGAGATCCACGGGGCCCACGGGTACCTGCTCAACCAGTTCTTCTCTCCCTTGACCAACCGGCGCGACGACGAATACGGAGGCTCGTTTGAGAACCGGCTGCGCTTTCCGCGGGAAGTGGTCGCGGCGGTGCGGCAGGCTGTGGGGGAGACTTTCTGTATCTTTTACCGCTTCGGCGCGGATGATCAGATGGCGGGCGGCATAACGACCGATGACGCCCGCAGGGCCGCTCCCCTGCTGGTCGAAGCGGGGGTGGATGTCCTGGACCTCTCGGGGGGCATGTGCGGCGCATCGTCGAAGACGGGTACCGGCTTTTTCAACTATTTGGCCGAGGCCGTCAAGCCGGTGGTTAATGTCCCGGTGATGGTCACCGGTGGGTTGGGCGACCCGCGGCAGGCCAACCGTGTCATTGAAGAAGGTATCGCCGACCTGGTGGGCATCGGGCGCGCCCTGCTGGCGGACCCGGAGTGGGCCCTGAAGGCGAAAACGGTTGTCAACGGGTAGCGCCATCCGTCCCGGGTGCCACCGCAGATCACAGGGGGCCGCCTTTGGCGGCCCCTTTAACCTGATATTCTTTCTACCGCGCGCTCACGCGCGGCAGGTGGTTCACCTTCGTCTCCTCGGCCCATTTCAGGATGCGGCGCAGGGTCTCTGCACGCCGGGCTTCGATGGCCTTGAAGTCCATCGCCGGCACGTAAAAGCCCTCCATATAGTCGTGGGTCAGCTTGGCCTGGCGGATGTAGTCGATGCCGCGCGCCAGGGCGGCACGGAAGCGGCTTCCGGCGTCCATCAGGGCCGCGATATAGATCTCCAGGGCCTGACGGTCCACCCAGCGGTCGAAGTCGATTTCGGTTACCGCCGGGCCGTTCCCCGGCGGTTTGAAGTCCACCTCTTCGGTCTGCTTCAGGAAGGCGGCGCGGACCTCCGGGACCACCAGCAGCTCGATCTCCTCCGGGATGAAGGCGCAGTGATAGACCTCGGTGTCCAGCCCCCGCCCTTGGGCGTATTGGGCCAAGCGGGCGAGAGCCGTTGCCCGGCCGCTGCCGGGTGAGCCCTTGAACAGGAAGAGCCGCCCGTTTTCGGGCAGCAGGGTCTCGATGTGGTGGACCACCCCCTCGGGGGAGATGGCCGTCGCGAAGAGGTGCCGGACCGTCGGGAAACGCTCGTATTGTGCCGGGGCGGCGTCTAAGACCTCGCGTTCCAGCTTGGCGACGGCCCGGTTGACCTTGGCGAAAGCGGTGCATTCGGAGATGTAGCTCTCCATCTCGTCGCGGATGACCTTGGCTTCGGCGAGCTGGCTGTAGGCCGTGCGGAAAAGGCGCGCCACCCGCCGGTTGGCGGCCAGGATATGTTCCTTGTCGGCTCTCAGCTTCCCTTCGTCCCAGTAGTCCCCAAGATGGATGATCTCGTCCACCGCTCCGGGGTTCTTCGGGTCGACGATGTGCGGGGCGGTGCCGTCGATGAGCGCGACGCCGATGGCCGGGATAACCACTCCGTCCAGGGAGCCGTTATCGGATGAGCAGCAGTGATGCTCGATGTCGTACCCGCGCTGGAGCATTTCCTCGCCGATCCAGTGCATGAAGGTCGACTTGCCCACGCCCGGCCCGCCCTTGATGACCAGGATGCGGGTGGCGTCGGGGGTGATGATGTGGTCGTAATACGAGTAGAAACCCTTGCAGGTGTTGCCGCCCGGGAAAACTTTCTTTAACCCGCCTCTCGGCATTGCATAATCCTCCTTTACGGTGTCCGCCGTTCGTATCTTTATCTCCATCCGGGTAGTAGTAGGTACTTAATTCCTATGAGGAACGTTGCCGAACCTTTCACCGGAAAGGAAGATAGGGTCATGGATGATACTTCCTTGGGCGACTCATCGAATGACCACCCCGTACTCCCGGAGCCATAAGTCGACCTGGGCCAGGTAGGCCAGCAGCTGCGGGCCGGTCATGAGCTGGCCGTACCAGGGGATGTTAAGGCTTTCCGCCAAGCGGGCGACATCCCGTACGGCCTCCACGTTGACCAGAGACCGCAGGGGCGAGGCGGGGTCTTCGAGGATGCGCAGGACCCAGTTGCGGACAGCGTCCAGGTAGGCCGGATGATGCGTCTTCGGGTAGGGGCTCTTGCGTCGCCCCAGAACGTCGTTGGGGAGGACGCCGGCCAGCGCCCGCCGCAGGAGACCCTTGGCCCTTCCGTCACAGCTTTTTATCACCCACGGGACATTCCAGACATACTGGACCAGGCGGTGGTCGCAGTAAGGCACCCGGACCTCCAGCCCGACGGCCATGCTCATGCGGTCCTTGCGGTCGAGGAGCGTGGGCATAAACCTGGTCAGGCTCAGGTAGGAAATCTCGCGAATGCGCGCCTCGCGGGGGTCCTCCCCCGGGAGGCGGGGCACCTCGGACAAGGCCTCATGGTAGCGTTCGGCCATATACTCCTCCGGGCGGATAAGGGCGGCCAGCTCGGGCGAGAGCAGGCGCGCCCGCTCCCGCGTCATCCGTGCCCAGGGGAAAGCGCTGTCAGCATTCAGGTCTTCCTCCCGGCGGAACCAGGGGTAGCCGCCGAAGACCTCGTCGGCGGCCTCGCCGGAGAGGGCGACGGTGGCCTCCCGCTTCACCTCCCGGCAGAAGAGATACAGCGAAGAGTCGACGTCGGCCATCCCGGGCAGGTCCCGGGCGCGGACCACCACCTTTAAGGCCTCGGCCAGTTCGGGGGTATCGATCAGGACCGTCCGGTGGCGTGTACCAAGAAAGGCCGAGACCCGGCGTGTCCAGGGAGCGTCGGCGTCCGGCTGGAACTCGTTGGGGGCGAAGTAACGGTCGTTCTCGGCATAGTCGACGGAGTAGGTGTGGACCGCTCCGAAACCGGCCCGGGTGAAGGCTTCGGCGGCGAAGGCGGTGACGGCGCTGGAGTCCAGTCCCCCGGAGAGCAAGACGCAGACCGGGACATCGGCGACGAGCTGCCGTTCCACCGTGTCCCGGAGTAGATCCCGGACATGGGCGACGGTGGCTTCCAGACCGTCCCCGTGGGGCCGGCTCTCAAGGGTCCAGTAGCGGTGGTGGTGCAGGCCCTTCCGGTCAAAAAGAAGCCAGCACCCCGGCTTGACCTCCGCGACGTTCTGAAAGACACCGTGTCCCGGTGTACGCCCCGGGCCCATGACGAAGATCTCGGCCAGCCCTTCGGCGTCCACCGCCGGCTCGACCGCCGGGTGGGCGAGGAGGGCCTTCAGCTCGGAACCGAAGAGCAGGCCATGGCCTCGCTTCGCATAGAAAAGGGGTTTCACGCCCAGCCGGTCGCGGGCCAGAAACAGGCTTTGGCTCTTCTCACTCCAGACGCCGAAGGCGAAGATCCCGTTCAGCCGTTCGACGCATCCCGGTCCCCATTCGATATAGGCGGTGAGGAGTACTTCGGTATCCGAGTGTCCCTGGAAGGTATACCCCCGCACGTCCAGTTCCCGTCGCAGGTCGGGTGTGTTATAAAGCTCACCGTTATAGACGATGACAAAAGCGTCTTTACCCCGGCGGCGGACCATCGGCTGGCCCCCGCCGGCCGGGTCGACCACCACCAGCCGCCGGTGGGCCAGGCCGGCATGGGGCGAAAGCCAGATCCCACCGTCATCCGGCCCGCGGCAGGCCAGGGTCGCGCCCATGGCCTCCACGACATCCCTCTCCTGTGTAAGGTCCAGTTCCCAGTCGATCCAACCCGCGATCCCGCACATTACGCTCCATCCCTCCATTGCTCCGGAAAACAAGAGGCGCCATGAGTGGGGTACACTCATGGCGCCCTTGCCATGGGTCATCGCTTGACTCCGTCGTTACTCACATCCTATGAAGGCGGGCGCCCCTCTTGCGCATAAACGGCGGATATTCCCACGGGCCAAATATTTCCTTTCCGATGCCGGAGAAAAAAGTGGTTGACAGATCCCGCCGTCCGAGTATAATCAGAGCATAAAGATACAACGCTGTATCAAAGGCCGATGAAGGCGTCCTGAGCGAACAGGGCGCCTTCTCTTTTCCCGGGACACTGGGAGGTCGCGACCCCCCTCCGAAAGCGGCGGAAGGAGGGAACGCTCTTTGAAAAAGGTGGAGGCCATCATCCGGGCCAGCAGACTGGAGGCGGTCACCGAGGCCCTGAACAGGTTCGGCATCCAGGGGATGACGGTGACCGATGTCCTGGGCTGCGGGTTGCAGAAGGGGCACCGGGAGATCTACCGGGGCGCCGAGTACATCAAGCTGCTGCCCAAGGTTAAGATCGAGATCGTTCTCCAGGACAGCGCGGCCGACAAGGTCGTAGAAACCATTATCGCCGCCGCGCGCACCGGTGAGGTGGGAGACGGCAAGATCTTCATCTACCCGGTGGAAACGGCGGTCCGCATTCGTACAGGTGAGTCTGGTGACAAAGCGATTTAGTCACCCGGGCGAGGGCGCCCTGTGGAAAGAGAGAGGCCGAAGGCTCTCTCCCCGCAGGGCGCTTTTCTGTTGAACTGCAGAACGCACTTTTCCTGCTCATTATCTGCCCTGGCGGCATTTGCTTAAGGAAGGAGAGCGAGTGAGATGCTGCATACCCTCTTGAGGCGCGGGTTGCGCCGCGGCCTCCCGGCGGTCCTGCTGCTATTGGCGACCCCGCTGGCGGCCTGGGCGGCGGAGGAGGGCCCGGCGATCGACACCGGCGACACGACATGGGTCCTGGTCTCGGCGGCCCTGGTCATGCTGATGACCCCCGGGCTGGCCCTCTTCTACGGCGGGATGGTCTCCCGCAAGAACGTCCTGAACACGGTCATGCTGAGCTTCATTGCCCTGTGCGTCATTTCCGTCCAGTGGGTGCTGTGGGGCTACTCCCTGGCCTTCGGGCCGGACGTGGGGCATATTATCGGCTCCCTCGACTGGCTCGGCCTGCAGGGGGTCGGCCAGGCGCCCAGCGACACCTACGCCACGACGGTTCCTCACCAGGCCTTCATGGCCTTCCAGATGATGTTCGCCATCCTGACGCCGGCCCTGATTACCGGGGCGCTGGCGGAGAGAATGCGCTTTTCGGCCTTCCTGCTCTTCCTGGTCCTTTGGGCGACCTTCGTTTACGACCCGCTGTGCCACTGGGTCTGGGCCGCCGACGGCTGGCTGTGCAACCTGGGCGCCCTGGACTTCGCGGGCGGCACGGTGGTCCACATCGCGTCCGGCGTGGCCGGCCTGGTGACCGCCCTGGTGCTCGGGAAGCGCAAGGGCTACGGCAAGCGGCCCATGCCCCCGCATAACCTGCCGCTGACCGTCCTCGGCGCGGCGCTCCTGTGGTTCGGCTGGTTCGGCTTCAACGCCGGCAGCGCCGTGGCGGCCAACGGCCTGGCGGCCAGCGCCTTCGTCGTCACCAACACCGCCGCGGCGGCCGCCGCCCTGGGCTGGGTGGTCACGGAATGGCTGCGGCAGGGCAAGCCGACCGTCCTCGGCGCGGCCAGCGGCTGCGTGGCCGGCCTGGTGGCCATCACCCCCGCCGCCGGCTTCGTCAGCGTCGTCCCGGCGGTGATCATCGGCCTGGCGGCCGGGGTCCTCTGCTACCTGGCGGTCAGTGTCCTGAAGCGGGCGCTGGGCTATGACGACGCCCTGGACGCCTTCGGCATCCACGGTATCGGTGGCACTCTGGGCGCCCTGGCCACCGGCGTCTTCGCCGTCAAGGCGGTCAATGAGCTGGGCAGCGGCCTCCTCGACGGCAACCCCGGGCAACTGGTGACGCAGCTCATCGCCGTCGTGGCCAGTTGGGCCTTCGTCGCCCTGGCGACCTTCGTGATCTTGAAGATCGTCGGCCTGATCGTCCCGCTGCGGGTGTCCGAGGAGGACGAAGAGACCGGGCTGGATGTCACGCAGCACGGCGAGAGCGGTTACTCGGACGACTTCGCCCTCGGCTCCGCCCTGGCGGCCGGCGCCGTCAAGGCGAGCGCGGCGGTTACTTCCGGGGCATCGGTGCCGCAAAAGGCCTGAGGCTCCGGTGCCGCGCCTGGTGTCTGATATACCAATGTAGACGGCGGAGCAAGGCCTGCTCCGCTCCCAACAGGGCGAAGGGGCCCTTGCCGGGGAACAGAGACCCCTCTCTCATCCCCCGGCAGGGGCCTTTCTTTTCCCTGGCCCAAATCCCACCACAAAGGAGGAGCGTTATGATGCGCAAGGTGGCCATCTACGGCAAGGGGGGCATCGGCAAGTCGACCACCCAGCAGAACACGGCGGCGGCTATGGCCCACTTCTTCGGCAAAAGGATGTTCATCCACGGGTGCGACCCCAAGGCCGACTGCACCCGCCTCGTCCTGGGGGGTAAGCCGCAGGTGACGGTGATGGACACCCTCCGGGAACTGGGACAGGAGGCGGTGACCGTGGAGCGGGTCGTCAAGACCGGGTTCGGCGGGATCAGGTGCGTCGAATCAGGAGGGCCCGAACCGGGTGTGGGGTGTGCCGGACGCGGCGTAATCACCGCCATCAATATAATGGAAGAAGTGGGAGCCTATTCTTCTGACCTGGACTTCATCTTCTTCGACGTTTTGGGCGACGTGGTTTGCGGCGGTTTTGCGATGCCGGTGCGGGAAGGCAAGGCGCAGGAGATTTACATCGTTGCCTCCGGCGAAATGATGGCCCTGTACGCGGCCAACAACATCTGCCGCGGGATGGTCAAATACGCCGAGCAGAGCGGCGTGCGCCTGGGTGGCATCATCTGCAACAGCCGGAACGTGGACGGGGAAAGGGAACTGGTGGAGGAGTTCTGCGCCAGAATCGGTACGCAGATGATCCACTTCGTACCCCGGGATAACATCGTGCAGAAGGCGGAGTTCAATCGTCAGACCGTGGTCCAGTTCGACCCGGATTGCAATCAGGCCCGGGAGTACCGGGAACTGGCGCGGAGGATCATCGAAAACGAGCGGTTTGTTATCCCGCAGCCGATGAGCATGGACGAAATGGAGGAGTTGGTGGTAAAATACGGGCTTTTGGATTAGGGCGAGTAGGACGACACTTTAACATTTTGGGTTGAGGAGGTCGAAGCCATTGAAAATGATCCGTGCCGTCGTACGACCGGAAAAGGCGGAAGAGGTGGTCGATGCCCTGGCTGCGGCCGGGTACGTGGCGCTTACCAAATTGGACGTGGTCGGGCGCGGCAAACAAAAGGGGATCCAGATAGGTGACATCTACTACGATGAGCTTCCGAAGGTGATGCTCCTCCTCGTCACCGGTGCTGAAAACGTCGCGGAGGTGATCGAAATCATCAGCCGGGCGGCGCATACGGGCAATTTCGGCGACGGGAAGGTCTTCGTCAGCCCGGTCGAGGAGGCCTACACGGTGCGGACCGGGAGCAAAGGATTATAACGAGCAAAGGGGGTGCGCGGCGGTGAAGGAGATCGTGGCCATCATCCGCCCGAAAAAGATGACCAGGACCAAAGAAGTGCTGGCCGCGCTGGGTTTTCCGGCGCTGACGGCCTGCAAGGTCCTGGGGCGCGGCAAACAAAAGGGACTGGCGGGCGAGGTCGCCTTCGGTCTGCGGCCGGAACTCACCGGTGAGGAGGGAACGATGCGCTACGTCCCCAAGCGGATGATTTCCGTCGTGGTTCCTGATGCGGACGCCCGGCTGGTGGTGGAGGCGATTATGAAGGTCAACCGGACGGGGGCCGTCGGCGACGGCCGGGTCTTCGTCTGCCCGGTCGAAGAGGTCGTGCGGGTGCGCACGGGGGAACGCGACGACGCGGCGATTGCCAACGAAACGGAAAGCGAGGGGGAATACCGGAATGCCCTTGATTAACCTGAAGTGCAACGCGACGATCCCGGAGCGGGAAAAGCACATCTACATCCACGACCCCCGGCAGCCGGTGATTCCGGCCTGCAACATCAATACGGTGCCGGGGGATATGACCGAACGGGGCTGCGCCTTCGCCGGCGCCCGCGGGGTGATCGGCGGCCCGATCGCCGACATTATTGCGATGGTGCATGCCCCGGTGGGGTGTGCCTGGTATACCTGGGCGACGCGGCGGCACCTGTCCGACCTTTATCCCTGGGCTACGCCGACAAAGCTCGCTAACACCGCCTTTAACCGGCGCTACTGCGTGGTGACCGATATGCAGGAGAAGGACGTGGTCTTCGGCGGCGTGAAAAAGCTCAGGCAGGCCTGTCTGGAAGCCTTCCGGCTTTTCCCAGAGGCGCGGGCGATGGTCATCTTTACCACCTGCACCACGGGTCTGATCGGCGACGACGTGCAGGCGGTGGCCCGCCAGGTGGAAAAGGAGGTCGGCAAGCCGGTCTTCACGGCGGAATCGCCCGGTTGCTCGGGCGTGAGCCAGTCCAAGGGCCATCACGATTTCAATATGCAATTCTACCGCCAGGTGAAGGCCCTGCGGGAGCGCCGCCCGGAACTGAAGATGCGGGAAGAGGAGAAAACGCCGTACGACATCTGCCTGATCGGAGATTACAACATGGACTGGGACCTGAAGGTAATCCGCCCGCTGTTTGAGAAGATCGGCGTGCGCATCGTGGCGGTTTTTTCCGGAAACGAGCGGATCGAGAACCTGATCAAGATGATCGACGTAAAGCTGAACGTGGTGCACTGCCAGCGTTCCGCGGAGTACATCGCGCACATGATCAAGGACGGGTATGATATTCCGTTCATCCGGGTCTCGCTCTACGGCATCGAGCAGACGGCGGAGGCGCTGCGGAAGACGGCGGCCTTTTTCGGGCTGGAGGAGCGGGCGGAAAAGGTGATTGCCGAAGAAGTGGCGCGGGTCGAAAAGGCGCTGGCCTTCTACCGCGAGAAGCTCACCGGGAAGCGCATCGCCATCTACGTGGGGGGGCCACGGGTCTGGCACTGGATCAGGCTGATGGAGGAACTCGGTATGGAAGTGATCGCCGGCGCCTGTACCTTCGCCCACGAGGACGACTACGAGAAGATCAACGCCCGGCACAAGGGAGGCATCCTGGTCATCGATGCTCCCAACGAGTTTGAGCTCGAGGAGATGCTGGTTACTTTAAAGCCCGACCTTTTCCTTACGGGGCTCAAGGAGAAGTACCTGGGGCGCAAGATGGGCATCCCCACGGTGAACTCCCACTCTTACGAAAAGGGGCCTTACGCGGGGTTCGCCGGGATGGTGAATTTCGCCCGGGACATTTACCAGGGCATCTACGCCCCGGTCTGGCGGTTCCAGGACGGCCTGCCGGCGGAACAACGGGGGGAGGAAGCGGTATGCGGGTAACGGAAATCCCGGTCGAGGGCATCCCCTACGACCAGTTAAAGGTGGAAAAGATACCGGCCGCGCCGGCCTATGCGCCGCGTGACCCGGAGTTGGTGGCGGCGGCCGACCGAGCGCTGGTGGTAAACCCGGACCGCACGTGCATGCCGCTGGGGGCGATGTGGGCCGTTTTGGGAGTGCACCGGGCGATTCCCTTCGTCCAGGGGGCGCAGGGGTGCACCACCTATGTACGGTACACCTTCTGCCGCATCTTCAAGGAGCCGGCGACGATCGCAACGGCCTCGTTTCACGAGGACGCCGCGGTCTTCGGCGGCCGCCGCAACCTGGTGGAAGGGCTCCGCAACCTGGCGGTGCGGTACCGGCCCGAGGTGATCGGTGTGGTCACAACCTGCTCCAGCGAGATCATCGGGGACGATATGGTGAGCTTCATTAAGGCGGCGCGGCAGAACCTGCGCGAGGAACTCGGGGCCGAAGCGGCGGACCGGATCGCCGTCGTCCTGATCAACACTCCGAGCTTTGCCGGCTCGCACGTCGAGGGGTACAACCGGGCGGCCAGGGCCTTCGTGGAAACGCTGGCCATGGCCAGGAACACCTCAAGTAACCGGGTAAACATCATTCCCGGCCTGCTCTATCCGGGCGACATCCGGGAGATCAAGCACCTCCTGCGGGAGATGGGGATCGAAGCGACAATTCTTTTCGATATTTCGGACACCTTGGATGCGCCCCTGGAGCCGCCGCAGCAGATTCCTTACTACCCGCCGGGAGGCACGCGGCTGGCCGAGATCAGGGAGATGGGCAATGCCTGCGCCACCTTCGCCCTGCAGGCCGACGCCGGCGGCAGCGGCGCCCGGTGGTTGGAGCGGAAATTCGGCATCCCGGCGGTGGCGGGGCCGGTGCCGGTAGGGGTGGCCGCCACGGACGATCTCCTGCAGCATCTCAGCCGGTTCACGGGGCGGGATGTCCCGGCCGCGCTCCGCGCCGAGCGCGGCCGCCTGGTGGACGCCATGGCCGACACCTTCCACCACACGATGATGAAGCGGGTGGCCGTCTTCGGTGACCCGGACACCGTGGCGGGGGTGACGCGGTTTGTCTGCGAGCTGGGCATGACCCCGGTAGCAGTGGCGGCGGGGACCGCCAGCAAGAGGTTCGCACAGGAGGTCGAGGCGGCATTTGCGGCGTACCGGGAGCTCTTCCTTGACACGCCGAAGGTTTTCAACGGGGGCGATCTCTTCGAATTCGAGGAATACCTTAAAACGCTGCCGCGCCTGGACCTGATTATCGGTAATTCCAAAGGGGTGGACATCGCCCGGGAACTTGATGTCCCCTTGGTGAGAGTCGGCTTTCCGGTTTACGACCGTTTTGGATACCAGAAGCGGCCGATCGTGGGTTACCGCGGGGCGGAGTTGCTGCTCTACGAAATCGTGAACGCCATGCTGGATCACCGCTACCCCGATGACCGGACGCAGCAACTTTAACAGACCGGAGGGGCGGAAAATGGATACTGGACGGGGAGGATCATCCGGATGCAAATGCTCAGGCCGCCGGCGGGTGGAAGCGCTGCCCTGCTTGCCGGGCTGCGGCGCGCCCACCATCCCCGGGGAGGTATCCAGCCGGGCGTGCCCGTACTACGGGGCGCGCTGGCTGCTGGCACTGGTCAAGGGCGCGCTGCACCTTGTGCACGCCCCGGTGGGATGCGCCTATTACGGCGGGTCCGTGCGCGGGAAGGCGTACCGGATGCTCTCCACCGCCCTGGATGAAAAGGAGATTATTTTCGGAAGCGAGGCCAAGCTGGCGCGGGCGATCCGCGAAGCGGTCCGTCTTTTCCCGGAGGCCGGGGCCATCTTCGTGTACGGCTGCTGCGCTGCGGGGCTCACCGGTACGGACATAGACGGCATCTGCACCGCCGCCCGCCGCCGTACCGGGCGGCCGGTGGTACCGGTGGGCTGTGCGGGCTTCGCCGGCACCAGCCAGGGCGACGGTCACGCCATTGCGGCGGCGGCGCTGGTCAGGTTCCTGGTGGGCCGTGCCCCTCCGGACACGGCCGCGCCGTACGACGTTAATGTCCTGGGCGAATTTAACAATGGTGGCGATCTGGGGGAGATTGAAGATTTGCTCGGGCGGCTCGGCCTGCGGGTACGCTGTGCCTTCACGGGGAAGGCGGACATCACCGCTCTGGCCGGTGCCCACCACGCCCGCCTGAACCTGGTGCACTGCCGCCGCACCGGCGGACCATTGGCGGAAGCGATGGCGAAAGAGTACGGCATCCCGCACCTGCCCGTCAACTTCTTCGGGCTCGCCGCCACCGCGGCCTCCCTGCGGGAAACGGCCGCCCGGTTCGGCCGGGAGCGGATGGCGGAAGAGATAATCCGTGCAGCCACCACAGAGGCGGCTCCGGTGTTGGAGAGCGTGCGCCGGCATGTGACCGGGTTACGCGTGGGTCTCTACTTCGGGGCCTCGCGCGTGGGAATGATGGCCGCCGCGTTCCGCGAACTGGGGATGGATGTCGTGTTTGCCGGGGCGCAATTCGGCCTGGCTGAGGATTATGCCGCCGCCGGAGCGCACATGACGGTTGGCGGCAGGCTTAAAGACGACGCCTCCCAGTGGCAGTTGGAAGATTTTTTGCTGCGGGAAAGGCCGGATCTTTTCGTCGGGGGCACCCGGGAGCGCTTTTTGGCCCATAAATACGGCGTACCGTTCATGGTTTTCCCCCAGAAGGGCAAGCCCTATGCCGGCTTTAACGGTTTCGTCAATTTCGCCCGGGACATCGTAAAAGCTCTGCGAGCGCCGGTTTGGCAATTCATTCCGGGGAGGTGGGCGCATGTCTTGGGAGACTGACTTGAAGGGACACCCCTGCTTTAACCGAAGCGCCTCTACACGTTACGGCCGGGTGCACCTGCCGGTGGCGCCCCGCTGCAACGTCAAGTGCCGCTACTGCGACCGCCGCGGGGACTGCCCGAACGAGAGCGGCCCCGGCGCCGCCAGCCGGGTGCTGTGCCCGGATGAGGCGTTAGCCGAACTTAAGCGCCTCATGGCGCGCGATCAGCGCATCCGGGTGGCGGCCGTGGCCGGGCCGGGCGACCCCCTGGCCAACGAGGAGACCTTTCACACCCTGGACCTGGTGCACCGGGAGTTCCCGGAGTTGATCAAGTGCCTGAGCACCAACGGCCTTCTGCTGTCGGACCGCGTACCGATGCTCAAGGCACTGGGAGTCAAATCGGTGACCGTGACCGTCAACGCCGTCGATCCCCGGGTAGCCGAGCCCGTCTACGAATGGGTGCGTTACCGGGACGAGACCTATCGCGGCCGCCAGGCCGCCGCGCGCCTGGTCCTCAACCAGCTCGAGGGGATCTGGCGGGCGGTGCGCCTGGGCCTGGCGGTCAAGGTGAACACCGTCCTGATCCCCGGTGTCAACGAGGGGCACGTGGCGGAGATCTCCCGCGTGGTGAAGGGCCTGGGCGTGAGGCTGATGAACGTCATGCCCCTGGTGCCCCGTGCCGGTTTTCGTGACCTCCCGGCGCCCGGCGCGGCTATGATGCGGGCGGCGCGGACGGCGGCGGGCGCCTTCACGCCCCAGATGGACTGGTGCCGGCAGTGCCGCGCCGACGCCGCCGGGCTCCTGGGCGAGTGCGGCCGGATATGAAGGGGGTCTTTCTGGTGGATACCACCCTGCGCGACGGGGAACAGGCGCCGGGGGTGGCTTTCAGCACGAGGGAAAAGGTCCTTATGGCCCGGCTGCTGGACCGCGCGGGTGTGTACCAGATCGAGGCGGGCATTCCGGCGATGGGCGAGGTGGAGCAGGAAGCGATAAGGCGCATCGCCGCCCTGGACCTGCGCAGCCGGGTCAGCACCTGGAACCGGATACTGCCGGAAGACATCCGGGCTTCGCTCGCCTGCGGGGTGCGGGACGTGCACCTCTCCGCCCCCGTTTCCGAGATCCACCTCCGGTACAAGCTGGGCCGGTCGCGCCGCTGGGTCCTGGCGCAACTGCGGAAAACGATCGCCTACGCTTTGGCCTACGGCTGCCGCGTAACGGTGGGGACGGAGGACGCCTCCCGGGCGGAGGATGCCTTTCTGGTGGAGTTCGCGCTGCTGGCGCAAGAGATGGGAGTCGAACGCCTGCGCTACTGCGACACGGTGGGGGTGCTCGACCCTTTCACGACCCTTGAACGTCTCACCCGCCTGCGGGAAAAGGTGGCCATCCCGCTTGAATTTCACGGACACAACGATTTCGGCATGGCCACCGCCAACGCGCTGGCGGCGGTCAAGGCCGGGTGCCGGTACGTGGACGTTACCGTGGGGGGGCTGGGCGAGCGGGCGGGAAACGTGCCTCTGGAAGAGGTGGTGGCGGCGCTGGAGCACCTTTACGGCCTCCCGGCGGGCCTCGACCGCCGCCGGCTCAGCATCTTGAGCCGCGTGGTGGCCAGGGCGGCCGGCCGGGAGAGGAAAAAGGTCATAAGCGACACGGCGATCGGGGACCGGCCGCACAGGCAAAAGGAGGAAGCGGAATGCGAAAGAGAGCCTGGTTTTTCGTAAGTCTCGCCGGTTTGCTGGCGGGCCTGCTTGTCGGGTGCGGAACGCCCCGGACCGCCCGGGAGGCCGCGCCGGCCAGGGAAATCGCGGTTTACGCCGGCGCGGGGCTGAGAGACGCGCTGCCGGAAGTGGCGGACCTGTACCGCCGGCAGCATCCGGGGACCAAGGTCTCCTTTAACTTCGCCGGCGCCGGTACGTTGCAGAAGCAGGTCGAGCAGGGAGCGCCGGGTGACATTGTCATCTTCCCCGGCGAGAAGCAGATGAATGCCTTAGAAAAGGAGGGGTTGATCGACAAGGCCACCCGTAAGAGAATCCTGGCCGATAAGCTGGTGCTCATCACGCCGGAGGATGGGCAAAAGGTGAAGGGCTTTGCCGACCTTGCTTCACCGGACGTCGGTAGGGTGAGTATCGGCGATCCGGCCATCGTGCCGGCGGGAGAATGGGCGAAGGAGGCGCTGGTCAACCTGGGGCTCTGGGACAAGGTACAACCGAAGCTCGTTCTGGCCAAGGATGTGCAGCAGGTCCGTACTTACGTGGAAACAGGGAACGTCGACGCGGGCCTGGTGTGGCGGTCCACCGCCGCGGTTTCGCCAAAGGTCGGGATCGCGGCCGAAGCGCCGGCAAAGACCCATCGCCCGATCTTCTTCACCGGGGCCGTAGTCGGCGGCAGCAAGGAAAAAGAAGCGGCCCTTGATTTTCTTAACTACCTTGCCGGGCCGGAAGCGGCCGGGGTTTTCGCCAGATACGGTTTTACGCCCCTGGCGACGGCGTCCTGAACGGCCCAAGCGACAATCGACCGTTTCCTGCGGTCATGGATGGCGCACGGAAAGGGGGAAAGCGGCGATGCCGGAAGAGGCGGTACGTGCTCTGCTTCTGTCGCTTCGGGTGGCGCTTCTGGCTACGGCGGTGGCGGCCGTGGGCGGGGTGGCGTGTGCCCGCCTGCTCGCCCGCGCCCGCTTTCCGGGAAAGGAAGCGGTGGAGGCGGTTTTGCTCCTCCCCCTCGTTCTTCCGCCTACAGTGGTCGGGTTCGGCCTGCTTCTACTACTTGGCAATAGCGGCCCGGTAGGCTGGCTCGTCCCGGGCGGGTTGCTTTTCACCTGGCCGGCGGCGGTAATCGCCGCGGCGGTGGCGGCCTTCCCCCTGGTGTACCAGAACGCCCGGGCCGCCTTGGCGCAGGTCGATCCAGATCAGGAAAACGCCGCCCGGACCCTGGGGGCGGGAGAGTTGCTGGTCTTTTTCACCGTGACCATCCCCCTCGCCTGGCCGGGTATCCTGTCGGGCTTAGTCCTCGCCTTTGCCCGGGCGCTGGGAGAATTCGGTGCCACGCTGATGGTAGCCGGGAATATCCCCGGCAAGACCCAGACCGTGCCGATGGCGATCTATTTCGCGGTGGAAGCGGGAGACTACCACACGGCACTCCCCCTGGTGGCGATCGTGTTGCTGTTCTCTTTTGGGGTGATCTTCGGACTGCACCGCTGGTCGGGGCGTCACATCGCCCGCTATGCCGGGCGGAGGAGGGGCTGATAAATGCTGGCGGTGGAAATCGAGAAGAGGTTGCCTGACTTTACTCTGAAGGCCGCTTTCGCTGTCCCGGCCGGCGAACTCCTGGCCCTGGCCGGGCCTTCGGGCTCGGGGAAGACCACCATCCTCGAGTGCCTGGCCGGTTTGCAGCGGCCGGACGCCGGCCGCATCGTTCTGGAAGGGCGGCCGTTCTTCGCCGGCGCGGCGGGGATAAACCTGCCGGCCGCCAGGCGAAGGGTGGGGTTCGTCTTCCAGGCCTATGCCCTCTTCGAGCACCTGACGGTTTGGGGAAACGTGCTCTACGGGCTGCGGGGCCTGCGCGGGGACGAGAAGAAGGCCGGGCTCCGCCGGGCGGCGGGGCTTATGACGCGCTTCGGTATCGGCCATTTGCGGGAGCGCTTTCCCGCCCAGCTCTCAGGCGGTGAACGCCAGCGGGTGGCCCTGATCAGGGCGCTGGTGCGTGATCCGGCGGTGCTGCTTCTCGATGAGCCTTTGGCGGCGTTGGACCGGGGGCTGCGGGAGCAGTTGCGGCATGAGATAAAGGAATTGCCGGCGGAATGGCGGATCCCCGTGGTTATGGTGACCCACTGCTGTTGCGAAGAACGACTGGCGTCCAGAGTCCTGCGCCCGGTCAGGTCCAACGGTGCCGTCTGCTGGACGGCCTGACAATCTTGAACGTGGCGGATAAGCTGTGCGGAACAGAGTTCTCCCGGTTAACCTTAACCTTACCGGAAGACGGAGCAACGGGGCGATTCCTTCGGGGGGCCGGGCGGGGGACGGATCAACCTCATCGCCTCGGCGCGCGGGGCCTTCGCCCTGATGGAGTCCTCCGCGCACGGTTGACAGATCAGCCGCTCCCCATATAATAGAACCCATAGGATACAGCGTCGTATCGAAGGCCGACGGAGGCGTCCCGAAAGGGCGCCTTATGTTTTTTCCGGATGGCCGCGGGCGGCGTCCCGCGGATCCGGCACAGGGAAGGTGAACAGAGGGATGGAGCCGAAACGTGTCCTGATCGTTCAGAACGTATCCCTGGAGGGACCGGGATTCCTGGGCCCGGGGATGGCCGAGGCCGGGTGGGAGCTGGACCTGAGGCGGATGGACCGGGCGCGGAGTACCCTGCCGGCCACCCTGGACGGCTACCAAGCGTTGATTATTCTGGGCGGGCCGATGGGTGCCAACGACGAGGACCGTTTTCCTTACCTGGGCAAGGTTATGCGCCTCATCCGGGACGCAGCCCAACGCGATCTGCCGACGCTCGGCATCTGCCTCGGCGGGCAGCTCATCGCCAAGGCGCTCGGAGGACGGGTGGCGAAGAGCCAGCGGGCTGAGCTTGGCTGGTACAGGGTCAGCCTGACCGGAGCCGGGCAGGAATCGCCGCTCTTCGCGCGTTTCCCGGAGAGCTTTCCGGTTTTCCAGTGGCACGAGGATGCCTTCGAACCGCCGCCCGGAGCCGAGTTACTGGTCTATGGAGACGCCGGGTGCTGGAATCAAGCCTTCCGCTTCGGAAACCGGGTTTACGGCCTGCAGTTCCACCTGGAGGTCACGCCGGGGATGATCGAGGAGTGGCTGCGGGCTTACGCCGACGACGTGCGGCGCGCCGGCGGTTACGGCATGGGTGACCGCATCCTGGAACAAACCAAAAAGAAAGACACGATGTGCCGCTGGCTCGCGGGGCGTTTCGTCGGCAACTGGCTGGATATCACCGGCGGTTCGGAATCCGGATGCGGGTGCTGCTTTAGCTCCTAATGATTTCCTCGAAAAAACGGTTGCCAAAAAGGCGAATCGCAAGTATACTTTGAAAAGCAAGGGTACAGTGTGGTACCCTGGTGCAGGCCGTTGACGCCCTGTTTTGGCAGGGCGTTTCTCTTTTGGATGACCCGGAGACGCGCGGCGGCGCCGCCGGACGCTTGGGCGAGGGTGCCCCGGGGGCCAGTTCCCCCCTGGGCGCCCTTTTCTCTTTTCTTCCCGGGAAGCGGGGTGAAAGCGGAACCGGTCACACGTCCCTGACGCCCCATAGGGCGAAGGTTTGATCACTCACAAGTTTTTTGAAGGGAGAGTGCATGCAATGTCCAAGTCGCCGCAGGAGGTCCTGGCCTGGGCCAGGGAAAAGGACGTGAAAATGGTCGACCTGAAGTTCGTCGACCTGCCCGGTACCTGGCAGCACTTCTCGGTGCCGCTGTCCGAAATCGATGAGGGCGCCTTTGCCAACGGGCTCGGCTTCGACGGCTCCAGCATCCGCGGCTTCAAAACGATCAACGAGAGTGACATGATCCTGCTGCCGGACCCGGAGACGGCCTGTCTCGACCCCTTCTGCGAGGTCCCGACGCTGAGCCTGGTCTGCAACGTCTACGACCCGGTGACGGGCGAGAACTACAACCGCGACCCGCGGTTCATCGCCCGGAAGGCCGAGGCCTACCTGAAGCAGAGCGGGATCGCGGACGTGAGTTACTGGGGGCCGGAGGCCGAGTTTTTCATCCTGGACGACATCCGCTTCGACCAGAGCCAGTACGCCGGTTACTACTTCATTGACTCCGACGAGGGCTTCTGGAACTGCGGCCGGAACAACGGGAGCCCCAACCTGGGGTACCGTCCCCGTTACAAGGAGGGCTACTTCCCTGTTCCGCCGACCGACACCATGCAGAACCTGCGCACCGAAATGGTGCTCCTGATGCAGGAATCCGGGATCGCGGTCGAGTGCCAGCACCACGAGGTGGCCACCGCCGGCCAAGCCGAAATCGATATGAAGTTCGCCCCCCTGACGAAAATGGCCGACCAGCTCCTGCTGTTCAAGTACATCATTAAGAACACGGCCATAAGGCACGGCAAGACGGCGACCTTCATGCCCAAGCCCATCTTCCAGGACAACGGCTCCGGAATGCACGTCCACCAGAGCCTCTGGAAGGACGGCCGGCCGCTCTTCTACGACGAAAAGGGCTACGCGGGCCTAAGCGAAACCGCTCTCTACTACATCGGCGGTCTGCTGAAGCATGGCCCGGCCCTCGCCGCCCTGTGCAGCCCGACCACCAACTCCTTCAAGCGCCTGGTGCCCGGCTTTGAGGCGCCGGTGAACCTGGTCTATTCCAAGCGCAACCGCAGCGCCGCCGTGCGTATCCCCATGTACTCGCAGAACCCGGCGACGAAGCGCATCGAGTACCGCCCGCCGGACCCGTCCTGCAACCCCTACCTGGCCTTCGCCGCCCTGTTGATGGCCGGCCTGGACGGCATTGAAAACCGCATCCACCCCGGGGAGCCCCTGGAGAAGGACCTCTACGAGCTTCCGTCGGAAGAAGCGGCCGCGATCAGGTCGCTCCCGGCCACTCTGGACGGAGCGCTGGCGGCCCTGAGGGATGATCACGCCTTCCTGTTGAAAGGCGACGTTTTTGACGAGGACATCCTCGAGGCCTGGATCGACTACAAGATGAAGCGCGAAGTGGACGGCCTGCGGCTGCGTCCGCACCCCTACGAGTTCGTTCTTTACTACGACGTATAGCGTTATCGGCGTGAACACCGGGGCGGGGGAAGACGGTTTTTCTCCCGCCCCCTTTTGTGTTTTACTAATGGTAAGGCCGCTAACGTTGTTAAACAGACTGGGGGTCAGCACGATGAAGGTTGCCATTGCCCAGCTCAACCCCACGGTCGGGGATCTGCGGGGCAACACGGAGCGTATCCTGGAGAACCTGGCGCGGGCCGGGACCCAGGGGGCCGCCCTGGCCGTCTTCCCGGAACTGGCGGTGACCGGTTACCCGGCGCGCGACCTGCTCTGCCGTACGGATTTCGTTACGGCGGTCGAACGCATGGTATACGAGCGGATCGTTCCCGCCGTCGGGGAAACGGCGGCGCTGGTCGGCGCACCGCTGCGGGACGGGGACGGTCGCCTGCAGAACCGAGCGCTGCTGATCCATCGGGGGAGAGTCCTCGGCTGGGCGGCGAAGACGCTGCTGCCGGATTACGACGTGTTCGACGAAAGCCGCTACTTCGCACCCGCCAGGGAACACGTCCCCCTTGCGCTCAACGGGCTGCGCCTGGGGGTCACGGTCTGCGAGGACATCTGGAACGACAAGGACTTCTGGCCGCGCCCCAACTACCCCGTCGATCCGGTGGCCGAGCTGGCCTCCCAGGGGATTGACATGATCGTCAACCTGTCGGCCTCCCCGTATCACCACGGCAAGCGGCGCCTGCGCGAGGACATGGTCTGCGCCATCGCCGGCAAATACGCCCGTCCGGTGGTTTACGCCAACCAGGTCGGGGCGAACGACGAACTCATCTTTGACGGCGGCAGCTTCGTCGCCGACCCCCGGGGGCGGGTGATCGCCAGGGCGCCGTCTTTCGAGGAGGCCTTGCTCGTCGCGGACCCGGCCCCCGGCGAACGGCACGCCGAACCGCTCCCTGCCGTGCAGGAGTCAGTCGGCGACATCTTCCGCGCCCTTGTCCTTGGTCTAGGCGACTACCTGCGGAAGACCGGCTTCCGCCGGGCGGTGGTCGGGCTCTCCGGAGGGATCGACTCGGCGCTCACAGCGGCTCTGGCTGCGGCCGCCCTTGGACCGGAGAACGTGGTCGGGATCTCGATGCCGTCCCGCTACTCGTCGCCGGGCAGCCTGGAAGACGCCAGGGCCCTGGCCCGGAACCTGGGGATCGAATACCGTGTCTATCCGATTGACGGGATCTTTGCCCGCTGTCTGGATGTCCTCAACCAGGGGGAAGAACCGCGGCTCGACGTGGCCGAGGAGAACGTGCAGGCGCGCATCCGGGGGAACATCCTGATGTTTGTTTCCAACCGGGAGGGGGCCCTGGTGCTGAGTACCGGCAACAAGTCGGAACTGGCGGTGGGTTACTGCACCCTTTACGGCGATATGTCGGGGGGACTGGCCGTTCTGGCCGACGTGCCCAAGACCATGGTGTATGAACTGGCGTACTATATTAACCGGGAAAGGGTGGTCATTCCCGAAAACACGCTCGTCAAACCCCCTTCGGCCGAACTCCGGCCTGACCAGCGGGACGAGGACAGCCTGCCGCCGTATGCCGTCCTGGACCCGATCCTGCGCGCCTACGTTGAGGAGCAGTGCTCGGAGGAGGAAATCATCGCCGTCCTGGGCTATTCCCGGGAGCTGGTCCGGCGGGTGATCCGCATGGTCGATCGGGCGGAGTACAAGCGGCGGCAGGCCGCGCCGGGCCTGCGGGTGACGTCGAAGGCCTTCGGCTGGGGGCGGCGGATGCCCATCGCCCAGGGCTGGGACGGGAGGTCTTAGGCCGTCTGCTGCTCCCCCGTTTCGGCGTCCGCCGCCGCGGCCCGCGGCAGACGGATCAGGACGGCGATCAGCAGGACGCAGAGTATGAGCAGGGCCCCGCACGCGTAGAAGGGCGCGGTGGGGCCGGCTATCTGGTAGAGGTAGCCGCCGGCCGGGGAGCCCAGGATGAACCCCAGGCTCTGCATCGTGCTCAGGGCGGCGATGGCCGTGCCGCGGCTGGCGGTCGGGGCGAGGGCGGAGGCGATGGCCGTCCATGCCGGGGCGCCGAAGACGTAGGCCAGGCCGAGAAGCCCGATAAAAGCTGTTAACAGCCAGAGGTTCTCCGCAACGGGCAGGAGAAGGATGCCGGCCGCTCCCGCCAGGAAGGCCAGGCGTGCCGCCCTGGTATAGCCGATGCGGTCGGCGAGCCGGCCCAGGGGGATGGATGACAGAGCGACTAGAATCACTGGAACCAGGATAGCCCGCGAAATGTCGGCTTCATCAAACCCGAGGTGCTGTCTGATGAACAGGACGAAGACGGGGCCGAGAAACCCGACGGCGAACATCTGCAGGACCGAGACGGCGAGCAGGGCGCCCAGGGGGCGGCTGGCGCGGATAAAGCGCAGTTGGGCCGGGATGCCTCCGGCAAAGGCCGCGACCAGCACCCGCCGCCGGTCAACGGGGGGGCTTTCCCGCCGGTCCCGGCGGTCGGGCAGCATTACGGCCAGCAGCAGGCCCAGCCCCGTCACCGCCGCCGCGGCCAGCAGGGCCGCGCGGTTGCTTCCCGCCAGGTGGCTTAAGAAGATGCCGGCGGGCGGGCCCAATCCGAGGGCGATGAGATAGGACGTGTTGTAGATGGTCAGGGCGGTGGCGCGGTGTTCCGGGGCCACGCGGTCGGCCGTCAGGGCGGCCATGGTGGGCCAAAAGGCGGCGATCGACAAACCGTTGATGATCTGTAAGATGACAAAGTGCAGGGGGTGGCGGGCACAGAACATCAGCACCGGGACGCAGAGGGCCAGCGCCAGCCCGGTAAGAGCCACCGGCTTGCGGCCCAGGTGATCCCCGATGATTCCGAAGGGCGTCTTAGAAAGGGTTTCGCTAGCGGCGTAGGCCCCGAAGATAAAGCCGATCGTGCCGGGGGCGATGCCGAGTTCCACCGCCAGGTAGAGGGGCAGGACAGGGATGACCAGGGCCCAGCCGGCGGTGGCCAGGAAGGATACCGCCCCGATCAGGCCGAGGACGGGATAACAGCGAAAGATAGCCGCATAGGCTTTCGGCAAGAATCGCAAGCCGTTCACTGCCTCCCCCGGGCCACTTAACGTTCCCAGTTTATCATACGCCGTTTTCCGGTGTCACCTTTGCACGTTACAAAGTTTTCACCAGAATGCCCCCCGGTTTCAACCAGGGGATGAATGCGCTTGGCTTTTTCATCCAGCTGTGCTACAATTTAAGCAGGCTGGAGGAGATGTTAAGTGCAAATGGTAACACTCAAAATAAAGCTCCTGCATCCTAACAAAGGCAAGCTGGAGAAAATCGCTCGCATGCTGGAGACATACCGCCGGGCATGCTCCTGGTTCCTGGAGCAAGCCGAAACTTTGAACACTACCAGTCGGGCGCATCTAAACCGTAAAACCTACTGGCAAGCATGCGGGCTATTCGACCTCAACCGTGGCACGCTCCAGTGCGCCATGCTCAAAGCGTTGTCCGCCAGGCGTTCCCACCTTTCCCGCAAACTGAGGGGCAAGAAGGCCAGTCTGCCAAAATTTGAGAGGGTAGTTCCGGTAATGGTGCGGCAGGACTGCTACTCTTTCTATCAGCTTCCCTCCGGGACTTGGGTTGTCAAGTTTCCCGTCTCCTCCGGCAGAAGCCAGATAGCCGTGCCCCTTGCCGTTTCTGAATACCACGCCAGGAAGCTCCAGGACTTGGCAGGAGGTTCCTGCCGCCAGGGGTCCATGGAGATCTGGCAGAACAAAAACGGCGAGTGGTACGTTAGCATATCCCTTGTTTACCAAACCAGTCTTAACGAGCCGGGCGGCGTAATCGGGGTCGACTTTGGCATTGTCAAGCTGGCCGTGCTGTCCAATAACGTGTTTTTCGATGGCCGCCAGGTAAGGTGGCGCAAAGAGCGTTGGGCAGGAAGGCGAAGAGCGCTCCAGCAGGCAGGCAGGCTTTCCCGTGTCAAGAGGGAAGCCGGACGCGAGCGCAGGTGGATGCACCACATCAACCACTGCCTTTCCAAGCACATCGTGAGAATAGCAACAGCTGAGGGCAAGATCATCGCGATGGAGAACCTGCTGGGTATTCGCGACCGGGCCAAAGGCTCCAAAAAGTTCAACCGGATGATGTCCGGTTGGAACTTCCGGGAGCTAGCTTCGTTCATCGAGTACAAGGCCGCCCTTGCTGGAGTGCCCGTGGTCTACGTCGATCCCAAAGAGACATCCAAGACCTGTCCGAAGTGTGGGAATGTTTCCCGCTACAACCGAAAAGCCCAGGGCTGGTTTAAATGCACCCGATGCAGCTACCAGTCCGATGCGGACAGGGTGGGAGCCTTAAACATCGCCGCCAAAGCGCTCGATGCTCTTGGGGCATGACCCTGAGAGAAAAGGGAACGTGACACCCCTTAAGGCCAAGGTGATGATCCGGATCAGCCGGGGAACGCTGGCTAACCTGCGGCGAAGCCGCCGTCCCACGATGGGTTGCCCCCGAATTACTCGGGGGAGGATGTCACAATAACAATCACTTTAACACGCCCAGGGAGCACCGAGGATGCTGCAGACCCGCGTCGCCGTCGCCGTGGCCGACGAGACAGAACGCAAGTCGCTGCGTGACAAGCTGGTTAAGGCCGGTTACCTGGTTATCGCCCAGGTCGGCGAAGCCAAGGAGGCATTGCGGGTCACTTTTGAATTTCACCCCGACCTCCTTCTCTTTGACGTCGACCTGCCGGATTTCGGCGGTCTGGCCGTCCCCCAGGTTGTTGAGGAACACCGCGTCGCCCCGCTGGTGTTTCTTGTTTCCGACCCTCAAGATGTTCTTCGCTATGCCCGGCATCAATGGGTGTTCGGCTACGTGTTGCGTCCTTACACCGATGAGGACCTGCTGCTGGCGGTGGAGGTCGCCCTGGCCAACTTCCAGCGCCTGGTTCCGTTGGAGCAGGAGAACATCCGGATGAAACGCCAGCTGGAGGGCCGTAAACTCATTGAACGGGCGAAGGGTTTATTGATGGAGTACCACGGCTGGTCCGAAAAGGAGGCCTACCGCTTCCTTCAGCGGCAGAGCATGGACTCCGCGCGCAGCCTGACCCGGGTAGCGCGGGAGATTATCATTGAGCTGGAGCGGCAGGGCTGAGTGCACGGTGGACTGACAAATTTCTTCATTAAGGAATTGATTTTTGCCCCGCCAGGTCTTATAATTGGGGGCAGTTAGTGTAAATACTGCGGTTACGGGGCAACGGCGTCCCTTTAAGACCTGTATCTTTAGGTCTTAGAGGGCGTTTTTATTTTTTGGGAGGTCGGGCAGGTCAGGTGAAGAAGCTCTTGACTGCGCAAGAGGTCCGGGAACTGGCCCAGGAATACCGTGTAAAATTCGTCCGCCTGCAGTTTACAGACGTCCTGGGCGACTTCAAGAACGTGGCCATCACCGTCGAGGAGTTGGAGCGGGCCCTGGAAGGCGCGATTCCCTTCGACAGCGCCGCCGTAGAAGGCTTTGACGGCCACCGGGAAGCCGATATTCTGCTTCATCCGGACCCGTCCACCTTTGTCATTTTCCCCTGGCGCCCGCGCGACGGGGCGGTGGCGCGCCTCATCTGCGAGGCCCGTACGGCGAGCGGGGAACCCTTCGAGGGCTGTTCGCGCTCCGTCCTCAAGCGTGCCCTCGCGCCCTTGCAGGAGCGCGGCTGGCGGCTGCTGGTCGGGGTGGAAAGCGAGTTCTTCCTCTTCCATACCGACGGGCAGGGGCGGCCGGAAACCCGCACCCATGACCAGGCCGGGTACTGCGCCCTTACCCCGCTGGACCTCGGGGAGAACGCCCGCCGGGACATGGTCCTTACCCTGGAGGAGATGGGGATCGAGGTCAAGTCCTCGCACCACGAGATCGCCCCGGGCCAGCACGAGATCGGCCTGAAGGACGACACCGTCCTGGCTATGGCCGACAAAGTGAGCACTTTCCGCTTTGTCGTGCGCACCGTGGCCCAGCGCCATGGCCTTCACGCGACCTTTATGCCCAAACCCCTGACCGGCCAGGCCGGGTCGGGGATGTCCCTCAGCCTGTCCCTCTGGTCCAACGGGAAGAACATGTTTTATGACCCCGACGCCCCGCGGTGCTTGAGCCCGCTGGCCTACAACTTCATCGGGGGACTGGTGCGGCATGCGCCGGCCCTGACGGCGATCACCAACCCGCTGGTCAACTCCTATAAACGGATGCTCCCGGGCCGCATGTCCCCGTTGCTGGCCGGCTGGTCCGACGATAACCGCTGCACCATGTTGCGCGTGCCCGTGCACCAAACCGGGGGGGCCCGGATTCTCCTGCGCAGTCCGGATTCGACGGCCAACTTCTACCTGGCGCTTGCCGCCATCACGGCCGCCGGCCTCGACGGGATAACAAACGCCATCCCGGCGCCGGAGCCCCTGCCCGATGGGGACGGCGCCACCCTGGCCGCGCAGATCAGGGACTACGGCCTGCCGCGCAACCTGGGCGAGGCCCTGGACTCCCTGGCGTCCGATGAGGTGATCCGCGGGGTCCTGGGGGAGACGATCTACCAAAGATACACCACCCACAAGCGGGATGAGTGGGAGCGCTTCCAGCGCCAGGTACATGCCTGGGAGATCGAAGAATACCTGACGAGGTTCTAGAGGCGAGACCCGGGGCGTCCGGTGGCACGTTCCGGGAAGCCCTGCCTGGAAGAACGAGTTATACGGAAAGGGGGTGTTCTTCGCTTAGCTGACTGCCTGGTCAAATAGTTAAGAAGAGAAGAAATATAGAGTTTCTTTTTTCTATTCCATGTTTTTTCAGGAGGATGGTAGAATCATGAACTTCAGCGTTGGCACCAATGCCACTGCGGCGACGCAGACCAAGCTGCGCACCGGCAGCAGCCAGTGCCCCATGAGTGGGATGTGCGTGACCTGCCTGGACGGCTGCGTCGGGTTCTGCGAGGTCGGCAAGTCCGCCGTCCGGGGCAAGGAGGTCCTTTATCCCCAGCCCTTCGGCAAGACGACCTCGGCGGCCCAGAAGAACTACCCGGTGGACTATTCTCATTTCAGTATCATGGGCACCGCCGTGGGCGCGCACGGCATTGAGGCCGATCCCGACAAGGCCATTTTCCCGGCTGTGGACATTACGACGGTGCTGGGGGCGGACAAGGAACTTAAGCTGCGGCTCCCGGTGGTCATCGCGGCCATGGGCTCCACCAACGTGGCGGCCAACAACTGGGAGCACCTCGCCGCGGGCGCGGCGGTCTGCGGCCTGGGCATTGTCATCGGCGAGAATGTCTGCGCCATGGACCCCAACGCCGAGATCAAGGACGAACGCATTGTTCACTCGCCGGCGATGGAGGCCCGGATCCGGGCTTTCACCGACTGGTATAACGGCAAGGAAGGTTTCATCGCCGTTCAGGCCAACGTCGAGGACACCCGCCTGGGAGTCCAGGAGTACTGCATGGAGCGTTTCGGCATTGAGGCCGTCGAGCTGAAGTGGGGCCAGGGCGCCAAGGACATCGGCGGGGAAGTCAAGCTCGACTCCCTGGAGCGGGCTTTGCAGTTAAAGAGCCGCGGCTACATTGTCCTCCCCGACCCGGAGGACCCGGCTGTGCAGGAGGCCTTTAAGGCCGGAGCTTTCAACGAGTTCGAGCGCCACTCCCGGATCGGGATGGTCGACTATGAATCCTTTATGGAGCGGGTGGAGCAGCTCCGCCGGGCAGGAGCGAAGTACGTCTTCCTGAAGACCGGCGCCTACCGGCCGGCCGACCTGGCCCGTGCCGTGAAGTACGCCTCCGACGCCCGGCTGGACCTCCTGACGGTGGACGGTGCCGGCGGGGGCACCGGGATGAGCCCGTGGCGGATGATGAACGAATGGGGTCTGCCGACCCTTTACATCCAGGCCCTCCTGACGCAGTACTGCGACCGCCTGGCGGTGAAGGGCGCCTACGTTCCGCCGGTGGCCATCGCGGGCGGCCTGACCCTGGAGGACCACATGTTCAAAGGCTTTGCCCTGAGCGCCCCGTACGTCAAGGCCATCGGCATGGCCCGCTCGCCGCTGGCGGCGGCCATGGTCGGCAAGACCGTCGGCCGTTCGGTGCGGGCGGGGAAGGTGCCGGCCGAGTACCAGAAGTACGGCGACCAGGTGGAGCAGATCTTCTTCGGGGCCGCCGATCTCAAGAGCAAGCTCGGTGCCGACTTTGACCGCCTGCCGGTGGGCGCGGTCGGCGTTTACACCTACATGGAGCGCCTGTCCCAGGGCCTGAAGCAGCTTATGTGCGGGGCGCGCAAGTTCGCGCTGCGCCACATCGAGCGCGAGGACCTCGCGGCCCTGACGCCGGAAGCGGCGCGGATCACCGGCATTCCTTACATAATGGATGTCGACAGCGAGGAAGTCGACGAAATCCTGGGCTAAAAGCGCCCATAACAGTGGCTAGTGCTTGCATAATGTATACTTTTATTGGTGCAAGGCAAAACCCCTTGCTCTTTGGTCAGTTGACACGTATACTGTAAAAGTAACTCACAAAAGCTGGACACAACGGTGTGTCCGGAGCGGCAATGGTGCCCTCTTCGGCCTTCACAGGCCGGCGGGGGCATTTTTGCTTGAACGGCACCGCGGCCGTCTATACTCTGAACAGGAGGTAGGCCTTGTGCCGAGGCAGCAGCGAGTAGTCGTTATTGACCCTGACGCACACTGGCGCCAGCACGTGAAGGCAATGCTTGTCAAGGCCGATTTCCTGGTCATCGGGGAAGCGGAGGACGGCATCACCGCCTTGAAGCTCATCCGCTCCCGACAGCCCGACCTGGTGGTGACCGAGGCCTTTCTGTCCGGGATGGGCGGCCTGGAACTGGCGCGCATTGTTCACGACGATAAGCTGGCACCGGTGGTCATCACCTGCGCGACCTACGACCAGTCCACCTTGGGAAAAGCGGTCGAGGCCCAGGCGCAGGGGTTTCTGGTCAAGCCACTCGACGAGGCCACCGTCATCCCGGCGGTGGAAATCGCGCTGGCCAACTACAGGGAACGGATGCGCCTGGAGGCCGAGGTCAGCGCCCTGAAGGACAGCCTCGAGACGCGGAAGATTATCGAGCGGGCCAAGGGCATCCTGATGCAGACCATGGGGCTCTCGGAGAACGAAGCCTTCCGCCGGATGCAGAAACAAAGCATGAACAAACGCATCTCGATGCGCGCCGTGGCCGAGGCCATCATCCTCGCCCACAATATCGGATTCTAGGATCACAAACCTATACAGTAACCCTGGCGGACACAAGGACGTATCCTCCAGGATGGCAATGGGGCCTTTGAAGCGGGTAGTGTATACCCCTTTGAAGGCCTGCCTTTTCCCGGGGCGCTTTCAGGAGGCGAAATCAAGTAAGAAAGAGGGGTTTTGCGGCTATGGAACAGACGACCAAACAGGAGATCCTGGAGAAATGCCGCCAGCTTGGGGTCAAGTTCATCCGCCTGCAGTTCACGGACATTATGGGTGTCCTGAAGAACGTGGCCATCCCCCTGGAACAGCTCGACAAGGCCCTGGACGGGGAGTTGATGTTCGACGGCTCGTCGATCCACGGGTTCGCCCGGATCGAGGAGTCGGACATGTACCTGCGGCCCGACCCCCGGTCCTTCGCCATCTTCCCCTGGCGTCCCAGGGACGGCGCGGTGGCGCGCTTGATCTGTGACGTCTATAACCCGGACGGCAGTCCCTTCGCGGGCTGTCCCCGGCAGTGCCTGCGGCGGATCCTGGCCGAGGCGCGGAAGATGGGTTACTCGATGCAGGTCGGTCCGGAGATGGAGTTCTTCCTCTTCCACGTGGACCCGGATGGGCGCCCGCTGCTTGAAACCCAGGATAAGGCCGGTTATTTCGATCTTTCCCCGGTGGACAGGGGCGAAAACGCCCGCCGGGAAATGGTGATGTCTCTGGAAGAAATGGGTTTTGAGATCGAGGCCTCCCACCACGAAGTGGCGCCGGGCCAGCATGAGATCGACTTCAAACACTCCGACGCCATCGACGTGGCGGACAAAGTGGTGACCTTCAAGTTCGTCGTGCGCACTCTCGCCCAGCGGCACGGGCTGCATGCCACCTTCATGCCGAAGCCGATCTTCGGTATCAACGGCTCGGGAATGCACGTCAACATGTCGTTGGCCAAAGGGGGGCGGAACGCCTTCTTCGATCCGGGGGCGCCCGACCAGTTGAGCAAGGATCTGCTTTACTTCGTGGGCGGTTTGTTGAAGCACGCGCGCGGCATGGCTGCGCTGACGAACTCCACCGTGAACTCGTACAAGCGCCTGGTACCCGGCTACGAGGCCCCGGTTTACCTGGCCTGGGCGCAGGGCAACCGGAGCGCCTTGATCCGTATTCCCGCCAAGCGCGGCGGTTCCACCCGGGTCGAGCTGCGCAATCCCGACCCGGCCTGCAATCCCTACCTGGCCTTTGCCGCCGCCCTGGCCGCCGGGCTCGATGGGATCAAGAACAAGATCGAGCCGCCGGAGAAGTTGGGGGTGGACATCTATCACCTGACGCCCGAGCAGCGCGCCGCGATGGGGGTGGCCAGCCTGCCGGGCAGCCTGGCCGAGGCCCTCGATGAACTGAGCCGGGACGAGGTGATCAAGGCCGCTCTGGGCGAACACATCTATACGAAGTTTATAGAACTGAAGCGGCAAGAGTGGGACGCCTACCGGGTCCAGGTCCACCCATGGGAGATAGCGGAGTATCTGGAGAGATTCTAGGTTCAAAGAGATGGTGGCGGGGAACCCCGCATTACCATCCTCCTGGTCCTCGCCGGGGACGGTGGTCCCCGGTGAGGACTCTTCTTCACCCGTGAAGACGGCCAGCCTTTGAGGAGGCGATGTCAAGTGCCGATGAAGCCCCAAAAGGCCGAGGATGTGCAAGAGCTTGTAAAGGATCTGGGGATAAAGTTCATCCGGCTGCAATTCACCGATCCGGACGGCGTGCTGAAGAACGTGGCCATCACCGCCGAGCAGCTGGAAAAGGCCCTGGGCGGCGAGTTCATGTTCGACGGTTCGTCCATCGAGGGTTTCGCCCGCATCGAGGAGTCGGATATGTACCTTGTACCGGATCCGGCCACTTTCGCCGTCTTCCCCTGGCGCCCGCGTAACGGAGGGGTGGCCCGCCTGATCTGTGATGTTTACCTTCCGGACGGCAAACCCTTCCCCGGCGATCCGCGGCAGGTGTTGCGGCGGATGACGGCCCAGGCCGCGGAGTTGGGTTACCGGTTCATGGTCGGGGCGGAGGCGGAGTTCTTCCTTTTTCACCTGGACGCTGCCGGGCGACCGACCCTGACCACGCACGACGGGGCCGGCTACTTTGACCTTACCCCGGCGGACCTGGGTGAAAACGCCCGCCGGGAGATCATCATTACCCTGGAACAGATGGGTTTTGAGGTTGAGGCGTCCCACCACGAGGTTGCCCCGGGCCAGCACGAGATCCGTATCCGTTACGATGAGGCCCTGGCCATGGCCGACAAGATCGTCACCTTCCGCCTGGTGGTCCGGGCGGTCGCCCAGCGGCACGGCCTGCATGCCACCTTTATGCCGAAACCTCTCTCCGGCGCGGCGGGTTCCGGCATGCACATCAGCCAGTCTCTGTTCCGGGGCGGGCAAAACGTTTTCCACGATCCTTACGCGCCGGATGAGTTGAGCCGTCAAGCCCTGCACTACCTGGGAGGCCTTCTCCGGCACGCCCGTGGATTCACGGCGGTCACTAACCCGCTGACTAACTCGTATAAGAGGCTGGTGCCGGAGTTCGAGGCCCCCACGTGTGTCACCTGGGCCTTCGAAAACCGGAGTCCCCTGGTGCGGGTGCCGGCCCCACGGGGCGAATTGACCAGGCTGGAACTTCGCAGTCCCGACCCGTGCTGCAACCCCTACCTGGCGCTGGCCGTTGTCCTTGCCGCCGGGCTTGATGGTCTGAACGGGGAGACGATGCCGCCGCCCTGTGAAGAAAACCTATGCGCTTTCAATGACGCCGCGCTCCGGGAACGGGGGATCGAACGCCTGCCGGAAGACCTCCGGGAGGCACTGGATCTGATGCGGCAGGATCCCCTGGTCCGTGACGTCCTCGGCGAACATATCTACAGCCGGTTTCTAGCCGCCCGGGAGGCGGAATGGAACCGTTACCGGATACAGGTTCATCCCTGGGAGCAGCGGGAGTATCTTACCAAATTCTAAGGGTGGGGGGAGAGAAGAGATTTATGCAGACACTGCGCGAAGGGAAGGTCCGTATCCCGTCAGGCTGCGCGGTCAGCGCCATCCTGAACGTACAGGGACAACGGATCAACGGCGAAGCCATCGCCCGCTCCATCGCCTGCATGCATGAGCGCTCCAACGGCCTGGGCGGGGGGTTCGCGGCCTACGGCATCTACCCCGAGTTCGCGGACCTGTATGCCCTGCACGTCCTGTGCGAAACGGAGCAGGCGCGGCTTGAGGCGGAAACTTACATTAACCGCGACTTTGAAGTCCACCGGGCGGAACCCATCCCCACCCGGCAGGTGCCGGCCATTACCGACCCGCCGATTCTGTGGCGCTATTTCGTGGCGGCAAAGGAAGGCCGCGTGGAACAGGAAGGGGCGGCGGACGACCGGGACTTTGTGGCCCGCTTCGTGATGCGGGTTAACAACCGGGTGCCGGGCGCCTTCATCGTGTCCTCGGGTAAGAACATGGGCGTTTTCAAGGGCGTCGGCTTCCCGGAGGACATAGCCCGTTTCTACCGCCTGAATGAATATGAAGCCTACATGTGGACGGCGCACGGACGCTTCCCGACCAACACACCCGGCTGGTGGGGCGGCGCCCATCCCTTCAATCTCCTGGACTGGTCGGTGGTGCACAACGGAGAGGTTTCGTCCTACGGGACCAACCGGCGCTACGTGGAGATGTTCGGCTACCGCCTGGAACTGCAGACCGACACCGAGGTCGTGGCTTATCTCTTCGACCTCCTGCACCGGCGGCAGGGCCTGCCGTTGTCCCTGGTATGCCGTGCTCTGGCCTCTCCCTTCTGGCAGGAAATTGACCGCATGCCCCCGGACGAGAGGGAACTCTTCACCGCGCTGCGGCAGGTCTACGGTCCGGCCCTGATCAACGGCCCTTTCAGTTTCATCGTCTCGCACAGCCGGGGGATGATCGGGCTGAACGACCGCATCAAGCTTCGCCCCCTGATATACGCGCGGAAGGGTGATTTCGTGCTGATGGCCAGCGAGCAAAGCGCCCTGTGCGACATCCTGGGAGAGCCGGACGAGGTCCGCGCCGTGTGGGGCGGAGAACCGATTATCGTTGAACTGCAAGGAGGCGTTGCTCAATGAGGAGCTACACACCCCCCGAGTACCTGGTGAAGATCGACCATGCGCGCTGCCGGCGCTGCGGCCGCTGCGTGAAGGGCTGTGGCTTCGGGGTCCTCTCCATGGCCTCAAGCATCTGGGCGCGCTCGGCCGAACTCTTCAAGGAGAGCGCCGAGGAACTGGCGCAGGTCTTTGCACGGGTTTCGGAGTACGCCGCCGACCACGTGGTCGCCGACAGCAGGAGGTGCGTCTACTGCCACTGGTGTGTGGCCGGCTGCCCCGAGGGAGCGATCAGCGTCGAGCCGAACCCCCTGGCTTACAAGCCCAACCATCACTGGGAGCCGCATCACCTGAAGAACATCTGGCTGCAGGCCGAGACCGGGGGGATGGTCCTCACCGGGAGCGGCAACGACAAGGCCTACTTTAATTACTTTGACCACCTGCTTCTCGACGCCTGCCAGGTGACCAATCCCTCCATCGACCCCCTGCGTGAGCCGATGGAACTGCGAACCTACCTGGGCGGGCGGCCGGACGCCCTGACCGTACGCGAGGGTCCCGACGGAAAGATCGGCCTGGAAACGTCGGTGGGTCCCCAGGTACAGATCGACACGCCGATCATTTTCTCGGCCATGTCCTTCGGGGCCATCAGCCTGAACGCCCAGAAGGCCCTGGCGCGGGCGGCCAAGGCCTGCGGCACGTTGATGAATACCGGCGAGGGCGGCCTGCACGAGGACCTGTATCCCTACCAGGACCACATCATTGTCCAGGTCGCCTCGGGCCGGTTCGGGGTGAGCGCCGATTACCTCCGGCGCGCCGCCTACCTGGAAATCAAGATCGGCCAGGGCGCCAAGCCGGGCATCGGCGGGCACCTGCCCGGCGAAAAGGTCACCGCCGACGTCTCCGCGACACGTATGATCCCCGTGGGCAGCGACGCCCTCTCGCCGGCGCCGCACCACGACATCTACTCCATCGAGGACCTGGCGCAGCTCATCTACGCCCTGAAGGAGGCCACAGCCTACACCAAGCCGGTCTCGGTGAAGATCGCCGCTGTGCACAACGTGGCCGCCATCGCCAGCGGCATCGCCCGGGCGGGAGCCGACATCATCACCATCGACGGCTTTCGCGGCGGTACCGGGGCGGCCCCGATGGTTATCCGCGACCATGTGGGCATCCCGATTGAACTGGCCCTGGCGGCGGTCGACGAACGGCTGCGCCAGGAGGGGATCCGCAACCGCGTTTCCCTGGTGGCGGCCGGCGGCTTCCGCCACAGCGGCGACGTGGCCAAGGCCATCGCCCTGGGGGCCGACGCCGTGGCCATCGGCACGGCCGCCCTGGTGGCCATGGGCTGCCACGTCTGCCAGAAGTGCTACACCGGCAATTGCAGCTGGGGGATCGCCACCCAGCGTCCCGAGCTGACCACCCACCTGGACCCGGAGGAGGCCGGGGAGAGACTGGCCAACCTGCTCCGCGGCTGGTCCCTGGAACTGAAGGAGATCCTCGGAGCCCTGGGCCTGAACGCCATCGAGAGCCTGCGCGGCAACCGCCTGCGCCTGCGGGCGATCAATTTGCACGAGCATGAGATGAGTGTCCTGGGCGTCAAGGCCGCCGGGACACAGTAGGGGCGCAGAGCCGCCCGCGCCCGCTGTCGGGCGGCCGGGCAACATTCGCCGCTGCACGCCGTGGTCAGCGCACCTGCGGGGCCGAAACGGATAGTGGTTAATGGCCGATCGAGGAGGGAGTGATGGACCATGCCGGTTTCCTTAACGGCGACATCTAATAAAGCGCCCTCGCCGGCACCCCGGAACAAGGGGACGTCGACCGTGGAACACATCGACGCCGCCGGGATGCACTACCGCCTTTTAAACGAACTCATCCGGCGGGGCGTGGCGGAGGGGAAAAGGGAGTTTATCCTTGAGAACGTATGCGGCCAGCGCTACATCGGCGCCGGCCTTGAAGGGGATATCACCATCCGTATCCGTGGTGTCCCCGGCAACGACCTCGGGGCCTTTATGAACGGCCCGGAAATCCTGGTGGAAGGCAACGGCCAGGACGGGATCGCCAACACTATGAACGGGGGGCTCATCGCGGTCAACGGCGACGCCGGGGACGTACTGGGCTACGGCATGCGCGGCGGCCTTCTCCTGGTCCGGGGGCGGGTCGGCTACCGTGTCGGGATCCACATGAAGGCCTTCGGCAAACATGTGCCGGCGATCGTCATCGGGAACACCGCGGGAGACTTCCTGGGGGAGTACATGGCCGGCGGGATCATTGTCGTCCTCGGGCTGGACCGCCGCCCCGGGGAGCCGCCGGCCGGGCGCTACCTGGCCACGGGGATGCACGGCGGGGTCATCTATTTGCGCGGCGAGGTCCAGGAACACGGGCTGGGCCGCGAGGTGAAAGTCTTTGACCTGGACCAGGGGGACGAAGCCCGCCTGAAAGGCCTCCTGGAAGAGTTCGGCCGGCGTTTCGGCGTCGACCCGGCCCCATTTCGCGCGGAGCAGTTCGTCAAGCTGCTGCCCGTATCCCACCGTCCATACGGACGTCTGTACGCCACCTGATAATCATGTTATAGTACGTACGGAATAAACGGGAAAAGCCTGGACCATCCTGGCGCGATGCCAATTCTACGGGAAGAGGAGATGGAACCGTGAACAATCTCACGCCGGACGATGTGCGTGCGCTGGCCCGGGAGCACGGGGTCAAGTTCATTCGCCTGCAGTTCACCGACATCTTCGGGGTGCTGAAGAACGTCGCCATCACGGTCGAGCAACTGGACAAGTGCCTGAACAACGAGTTGATGTTCGACGGCTCGTCGATCGAGGGCTTCGTCCGCATCGAGGAGTCGGACATGTACCTGCGCCCCGACCCCAACACCTTCGTGATCTTCCCGGAGGGCGGCAACGGAAGGGGGACGGTGGCGCGGCTGATCTGCGACATCTACAATCCCGACGGCACGCCCTTTGAAGGCGACCCGCGCTACGTTCTGCGCCGTGCCATCGCCGAGGCCGAGGCCCTGGGCTACACCATGTACGTGGGCCCGGAGGCGGAGTTCTTCCTCTTCCACGTCGACCGGGACGGAAACCCGACCACCCATACCCACGACCGCGCCGGCTACTTCGACCTGGCGCCCGTGGACCTTGGGGAGGAAGCCCGGCGGGACATAATCCTGACCCTGGAGCAGCTGGGGTTCGAAATCGAGGCTTCACACCACGAGGTCGCCCCCGGGCAGCACGAGATCGACTTCAAATACGACGATGCCCTGGATATCGCCGACAAGATCGTGACCTTCAAGTCGGTGGTCCGCACGGTGGCTCAGCGCCACGGGCTGCACGCCACCTTCATGGCCAAGCCCCTGTTCGGTACGGCCGGCTCGGGGATGCACCTCAACCAGTCGCTCGCCCGCCACGGGCAGAACGCCTTCTATGATCCGGCCACCGAAAGCGGCCTCTCGGCTGAATGCCTCTCCTATATCGGTGGTATCCTGCAACACGCCCGGGGGATGGCGGCCATCCTCAACCCGACGGTCAACTCTTACAAGCGGCTGGTCTCCGGCTATGAGGCCCCGGTTTACATCGCCTGGTCCTACCGCAACCGCAGCCCGCTGATCCGCATCCCGGCCAAGCGCGGGTCGTCGACGCGGATCGAGCTGCGCAGCCCGGACCCGTCCTGCAATCCTTACCTTGCCCTGGCGGTCTGCCTGCAGGCCGGCCTCGACGGGATCAAGAACCGGATCGCACCGCCGCCGCCCTGTGACCGTAACATCTACCACATGAACGAAGGTGAGCGCCGGGCGAACGGTATCGGGAACCTGCCGGAGGACCTGAGGGAGTCGCTCGACGAGCTGGAGCGGGACGAACTCCTGCACCGCGCCCTCGGGGAGCACGTCTTTACCCGCTACCTGGAGGCGAAGAGGATCGAGTGGGACCGCTACCGGGTGCAGGTTCACCCCTGGGAACTGGAGGAGTATCTGACGAAGTTTTAGAAATCAGGCGGCCGGCGCCGCCGAAACCAGGCCGCTTCGCGGCCGAAATCAGCGCCCTGCGGGCGCGAAATTGATCGGGGTTTTAGTGCACACCTCTTGCCGGGGTGTGTATTTATTTTTGAGAAGGTCGGTGAACAACTACAACAAGACAAGGGGGTGCTTTTCTTGCCCCTCATCGGGATCACCTGCCCCGAGGACGAGACCGCGGGGCGCCTCTTCCTGCCCCACGCCTACTGGCGGGCCGTGGCCGCCGCCGGCGGGACGCCGGTCCTCCTGCCTCCGGCGAGCGCCGCGGTCGATAACCTGGCCGGCAGGCTGGACGGGCTGCTCCTTTCCGGCGGCGGGGATCCGGACCCGTGGCACTTCGGTGAGGAGCCGCGCCCCGGCCTGGGGACGATTGCGCCGGAGCGCGACCGCTTCGAACTGGACCTGACCCGGCTGGCACTGGCGCGGGGGATCCCGGTCCTCGGCATCTGCCGGGGGATGCAAGTGCTCAATGTCGCCGCCGGGGGCACCCTATTACAGGACATCGCGGAGGGTGTGCCCGCCCCGCTCAAGCACAGCCAGGACGCCCCGCGCTGGTACCCCACCCACGGGGTGGAGATCCGGCCGCAGACCCTGCTGGCCCGTATCCTCGGGACAACCGCTCAGCGGGTCAACAGCTTCCACCACCAGGCCGTGCGCGACACTGCGCCGGGTCTGACCGTCAGCGCCGTGGCCCCGGACGGGGTTATTGAAGGCCTTGAGGCTCCAGGCCTCGCTTTTGTGCTCGGGGTGCAGTGGCATCCCGAGGCTATGTGGGAAAAGGAACCGGCGCAGCGGGCCCTCTTCGTGGCTTTTGCAGACGCCGCCCGCAAAAGGAGGAATACGGGAAACGGCGGGGAAAACTAGGATGGCAACGTGAGAAGGAGGAGAGAAAGCGATGTCCCCGCTGGCGATCATAAATGGACGAGTCTTAACGATGGAGGGGACAACCCTCGACCGGGGCACCGTAATGGTCGACGGCGAGCGGATCGCCGCCGTCGGGCCGGACCTGCCTGTCCCCCCGGGGGCGGAGGTCATCGACGCCGCGGGGCGGGTGGTCATGCCCGGGCTGATCGACGCCCACTGTCACCTCGGAGTGCACGAGGAAATTTTCCGGGACGAGGGCAATGATACGAACGAGAGCACCGACCCGCTCACGCCCCAGCTGCGGGCCATCGACGCCGTCAACCCGGCCGACCTGGGTTTCACCGACGCCCTCTCCGGCGGGGTGACCGCCGCCTGCGTCGCCCCCGGCAGCGCGAACATCATCGGTGGCGAGATGGCCGTGCTGCAAACGGCGGGACGGGTGGTGGACGAGATGGTTCTCCGCCAGCCCGCGGGGCTGAAGGCCGCCCTGGGGGAAAATCCGAAGCGCGTCTACGGTACGGAGAAGAAGATGCCCCGCACCCGCATGGCCAGCGCGGCTCTCCTGCGCGCGGCCTTGGTCCAGGCGCGGGAGTACCTGCACAAACAGGAGCGGGCGGCCGCCGGGCAAGGGGAGCCGCCCGCTCCTGACCTCAAACATGAGGCGGTGGCCCGTGTCCTGCGGGGGGAAATCCCCCTGCGGCTGCACGCCCACCGCGCCGACGACATCGCCACCGCACTGCGCATCCGGCGGGAGTTCGGCTTTTCAATGGTCATCGAACACGCCACCGAGGGCTGGCGGATCGCCGACCTGCTGGCCAAAGAGGGCGTCCCCGTGGTCCTCGGGCCGATCATTACCCAGCGCGCCAAGCCGGAGATGGCCGGGCTATCCCTTGAGACGGCGCGCATTATGGCCGAGGCGGGGGTGACCTTCGCCATCATGACCGACCACCCGGTGGTGCCCATCCAGTACCTGGGCCTGGCGGCAATGCTGACCGTGCGCGGCGGGCTGGACGAGGAGACCGCCCTGCGGGCCGTTACGCTGAACGCCGCCCGCATCCTGGGGCTCGATGACCGCCTGGGGAGCGTTGCCCCCGGCAAGCAGGCCGACCTGGTTATCCTGAGCGGCGACCCGTTCGACGTACGCACGAGGGTCGAGAAGGTCTTCATCTGTGGCCGCGTGGCGTGGGAGCCGCGTTAAGGCGAGCCGTGTGAAGGGCGGTGCCATGCCGCCGCCGAATGTCCATCGACCGGCACCGGAGTGCAAAGGGCGGGTCGCTGTGCAACCCGCCCTTTAGCATCCTGCGTAAGGAGCGCCGGCTGGTTTCAGTCCCGGCTCAGGGTCAACAGGATGTCCTCTCCCTGCTGACCGATCTCGACCCGCCAGCCGCGGGACTGCGCCAGGCGCTTAATGTTCTCCCGCGCGGCCGCGGTGTCGGCCAGGACCTCCATAACTCCGCTGTTCATTCCATCCAGTACCCTTTTCACCATCAGCATCGGTTCGGGGCATACAAGGCCCCGGGTATCAACGAGAGGCTTGTTCACCGGCTACCCTCCCTTGTACGCTGGCCTTGACCACACTGAAGCCGAAAGCGATGATGAGGACCGCGGCCAGGGCGATGAAAACCGTGTACTGCCCGGCCACCGGTACCCCCGTGGGTCCCGCCGCGATCTTAAAGTTATGGGCGAAGGCCGCCCCGGCTATCAGGCCGAGGACCGTTATGGCGGAGTCGGTGTTGCCCTCGGCCGCCGAGACGAGCTGGCGCAGAGGGCAGCCCCCCAGCAAGGTGGAAGCCAGCCCGGCCAGGGCCATGCCGAGGAAGTTGTAAAGCCCGTCGTTATGGGCGATGGGCTGCCCGGTGAAGCCAAGGTGGAACTTGCCGATGATCAGCATGCCGACGAGGGCGGTAAGAAAGATGGTGATCATTCCGGTGAGAAGGTAGGTATCACGGAACATCAGGAAGTCGCGGATGCCGCCCACAAAGCAAAGCCGTGACCGTTGGGCCAGTGCCCCCACAAGCAGGCCCGCAGCCAGGGAAAGAAGCAGAGGGGCGTGCTGGGCGCCGGGCCCTTCCTTGCTCAAGAAGAAAAGGGACGGTACGGCGAGGAAGAGGACCAACAACCCCGCCACCAGGAGGGGAAACACGTAGCCGTTGCTGGGCGCCTGGGCCCTGGCCCGTCCGAGGGTGAAGCCCCGGCCGATGAAGAAGACCCCCAGAGCGATGCCGGCGGCGAGCCCGACGAAGCCCACCAGGGCGTTGAGATCGCCTGCGGCGAGACGGATGACCATTCTCAGGGGGCAGCCGAGGAAAATCAAGAAACCGATCATCGCCGCGAACCCCAGGACAAAGCGCGTCAGGGCGCTGGCCCCGCCCAGGACTTTAAACTCCCTCGTGGCGAGGGCGGTGAGGAAGGCGCCCAGGACGATGCCCAGGATTTCGGGCCTTATGTACTGCACCTTCGCCGCCTGGTGGAGGCCCAGGCCCCCGGCGATATCCCGGAGGAAACAGGCGATACAGACCCCCATATTCGCGGGGTTGCCGGCCACCATCAGGATGATCGCCAGCGCCCCGACGACCAGGCCCGTGACCACAATTGCCGCTTTCCCACGCATCCTAAAGTCTCCTTTCGTGCTTACACTTTAAATTGCCTCCGAAATATATCCGCCTCTTGACCACCTCCCGGGGAGGGCTGAATAAGTCTTCCTTTAGCTATCAATAATGACAATCCTTCATCCGATCGATTAAATTTTGTTATGAAGGGAGGGCCCACCAGGCATTTGCCTCTTGCACACCCGGGTTGGCAGGAGAATCTTGGGGCGCCAGCGAAAAAACTTGCGGATAGATGGTAGGATAAAGATAACGGCGGCCGGGTTTTGAACCAGACCCCTACAGAGGGGTGATTTTTATTTCCCTGGCAGAGCAAAAAGAACTGCTCCGCATCGCCGACGCCAACCTGAACCGGGCCCGCGAGGGCCTGCGGGTCCTGGAGGAGACGGCCCGCTTCACGTTCGGCGATGCGGACCTGGCCCGGGCGGTGAAGGACCTCCGCCACCGGGTGGCGCGGCTGGAAGCCCGCCTTCCCGGCGGGCGCCCGGCATTGTTGCAGGCGCGGGACGTCGCCGCCGACCCGGGGGCGCCGGCCCGGGAGGGTGAACCGCGCGATGACCTGGAAGGAGCAAACTTCAAGCGCGTCCAGGAAGCGTTGCGCGTCCTCGAGGAACTGGCGCGGTGCTTTGACGCGGCCCTGGCGCATGACCTGAAGTCCCTGCGTTTTGCCGTATACGGCCTGGAGCGGGATTACGCCGGGCGGGACGCGGGGCGGAGCATCGCCGCGCGCCTGTCGGCCCCGGCGCTTTACGTCATCGGCGGGGCGGGGGACACCGCCGGCCGCCCGCTGGCCGCCGCCGTGCGCGCCGCGGCGGCCGGAGGAGCGTCCATCTTTCA
>JASEER010000003.1 GCA_030019475.1 Thermoanaerobacterales bacterium
GGCGCCCGGCGACCAGGAAGGGCAGGGCGTCCTTACTAAACTGTCTTTGTACGGCGTTTTCGGCCTGCAGGGCCGCCAGCTGCTGCCGGACCACCTCGTTTTCATGCCGCAACTCGTTCAAGTGCTTCTCGAGGCGGTCGGCCACCTGTTGCTGGCTCTTGGCAATCGTGTCGTTCCCCAGAACCGCGCTGCCGATCAGGATGCCGATGCCCAGCGCCAGGAACACGGCCACCAGGGATACGATATGGTAACGCAGGTTGATAATCATGCTTTCCCCTCACATGCCCAGTAGTACGCGAATCTGGATATAGAGCAGGTAAAGGAGTTCGCGGATCGGGGGCGAGAGGGCTACCACCACCGTTACGGGCAACAGCGCGGCGAGAACGATCTGGGCAATGTGCCGGGGGCGTACCGGGTTACGGTAGAGCTGGGACACACCCCTGGCATCCACCAGGGCATTGCCTATCTTCAAGCGCACAAGGAAGGTCGAAGCCATGCCCTTCCGCCCTTTCTCCAGAAAATCCAGCATGTTGGAATGCGTCCCTACGGCTACAATTAAACCGGCTCCCTTTTCGTAAGCCAGGAGCATGGCGATGTCTTCGCTGGTGCCGGTGGCAGGAAAGACCTTGGCCGGCAGGCCCAGGCGTTGCACACGCTGGAGCCCCGGGGCCCGCCCGTCGGGATAAGCGTGAACAACTATCTCGCGCGCCTGGTGAAGGGCCTGATCACTGACGCTGTCCATGTCCCCGATGACGATATCCGGCTTAAAGCCAAACTCCAGGAGCGCGTCCGCCCCGCCGTCCACCCCGATTAAAACCGGGTGGACTTCTTTGATATAGGACTGGATGGTCAAAAGATCCTCACGATAGTTGTGGCCGCGCACCACCACCAGGGCATGCCGGCCGCGAAAGCTGGTCTGCAACACCGGCATACGAAGGTTGCCGGCGATCAAGCCGACCTCTTGCCGGGCATAGGTCAGGGTGTTCTCCACAAACCGCGCCAGCACCTCATCCATGCAGGCACGCGCCTTGTCCATCCCCTGCTGCACGAGTTCCGGGGTCAAGAACGTGCCTTCGGCGATACGCACCCCGTTCCGGTAGACGCGATCGCCCACGATCTCCAGTTCGTCGCCTTCCCGGACGATATCGAGGATCGCCGGACCCACGTTGTCGATGAGCGTAATCCCCGCATCGAGTATCAGCCGGGGCCCGCTGTTCGGGTAATCCCGGCTGATCGACGGCAAGGCGTTGATGACCGCTTTTGCCCGGGCGGCGACCAGTCCTTCAGCCGCCAGGCGGTCGATTCCGTCATGGGCGATAACGGCGATTTCGTGCGGCTGCAGGCGCTTGACCAGGTTTTTGGTACGCCTGTCCACCCGTGCCCGCCCTTTAGTGACCGTCATCTCTCCGGCCCCTTCCGGATTCTCATCCCTAAGTATAGTATGTTTATTCCAGGCAAGCAACAACGCCGCTCAGTGCCGGACATAAAAAAACCCGGCCCAAAGCCGGGTTTGAGGTTGCCTGTGCTTAGCTCACCTTGGCCTCGATCCGGAGCTTGTCAGCGATCATGGCAATGAACTCGGAGTTCGTGGGTTTACCGCGCTCAAGGTTGATCGTGTACCCGAAGAATTTGTTCATCATCTCCACATTACCGCGATCCCAGGCCAGCTCTATAGCGTGCCTGATAGCCCTCTCCACCCTGCTGGGTGTCGTATGATACTTCTGGGCGATCATGGGGTACAGTTCCTTGGTTACCGCTCCGAGCAGGTTAATCTCATTGATCACCATTAAAATTGCGTCACGGAGGTAATGATACCCTTTAATGTGGGCCGGTACTCCCATCTCGTGAATGATGTTCGTGACCGCCACGTCAAGATTCCTTTCCTTTGCCGCCGAGACATACGGGGTCACGCTGATTCCGTGTGCGAGCTGTTTTACCCGGGTGGCCAACACGGTGAAGTCAAAGGGCTTTAAGATATAATAGTCGGCCCCCAGTTCTACCGCCCGCTGTGTCATGCTTTCCTGGCCAAAAGCCGTCAGCATCACCACTTTGGGACGATGGTTGGCCAGGCCTGAGGCAAGTTTTTCCAGGACCCCGATCCCGTCCAAACGCGGCATAATTATGTCCAGGATGATTACGTCCGGTTTTTCCCGTTCGATAAGGTCCATGGCTTCGAGGCCGTTGTAAGCCACCCCCGCCAGTTCAAAGTCATCCTGCTGCTGAAAGAATTCTTTAAGGGTTTCGCAGAACTCGCGATTGTCATCCGCAATTAACATGCGGATTAACTTGTTCGGCATGAAATCATCCGCCCCCCTAAGGTCTATTTCTTTGTTTGAATTAGCTTCGACGGGGAGGCAAAGATTTCCTGCAGGCTCCGGAAGGAATTTTTCAATGTTCCTAATTTTACCTGATCTGACAACTTTACGCCACTTCAGGGACGTTTTCAACGGCAAATCGATGCTTTACGCGGTCGTTCATCTCATTCCGAACTATATCGGAGCGCCGGAGACCGCACTCCTCCACCATCCACTCCACCGGCACGCCGTAACCTCGCGTCGGATTATTGATGAAGACGTGGGTTACGGCGCCAACGAGGCGGCCGTCCTGAATAATCGGGCTGCCGCTCATCCCCTGGATGATGCCGCCCGTCCGTTCCAGGAGCTTCGGGTCGGTGACCCGGATAACAAGCCCCTTACCGTCTTTCCGGGCCCCCGGCCGGACACGCTCGATTTCGATCTCGAACCTTTCGACCCGGTTCTCGTCCAGGACGGTCAGGATCTCCGCCTTTCCCGGCCTGATCTGTTCGGCCAGCGCCACCGGAATCGGGCGCCGATAAAAGCTCACCGACGGCAGGCTGCGCAGCATTCCGAAAATGCCGCATGTCGTGTTTTTCTGGATCGTGCCGGCAATGTCTCCTTCACCAGCAAAAACGCCGAGTTTCTCTCCGGGTTGGCCGCGCCGCCCCGGACGGACCCCCTCGATAACCGCGGCCACAATCTTCCCGTCCGCCAGTTCAATGGCCTGTGACGTCTGGGCATCGGCGATAACGTGGCCCAGCGCGCCGTAAGACCTCGTGTGCGGCTCATAGAAGGTTAGGGTGCCCACTCCCGCCGCGCTGTCCCGGACGAGCAAGCCTATCCGCCAGTGCGCGGTCTCCCCGCAATAGATCGGCGTAACCCGGGCTTGGAACGTCCGTTTTTGGCGACGCAACTCCAGCTTCAAGGAGCGGCCTCCTCGTCCCGCCTTGTTTACCAGTTCGCGTACATCAGATTCACTGATTACCTGACGACCGTTGATTTTCAGGAGTAGATCTCCCGGAGCGATCCCCGCTTCCCGCGCCGGGGAATGCTCCCGCCCTTTTGCATCACGTATCGGAGCCTGCCCCACCACAAGCACGCCCTGGGAGTGCAGAAGCACGCCAATGGCCTGGCCGCCGGGAACGACCTCCACCTCGGGCACGGCGGTCACCGTCAGGTAGCGGAGCGGGATGACCCCGAAAAGGCGAAGGCTGACCTGCAGTTCGCCGGGGTTGCGGACCAGCGGCCCGGTCCCGGACGGCGACGGTTCCAGCAGTTCCGGGTGATCGGTATGAAAGTCCAGGTTACGAAGAAGCGGCGGTGGCACATTAAGAAAGGATGATAATGATTCGCCGACAAGGACCTGACGGTGCGCCGGAGCGCCGAAAAAACTACGGCCTGCGGGCGTGCAACAGGCCGCGGCAACAAGAAAAGCAAAAAAAATAAAGCCGAGACGCTTCAAAAAAGACCGGGACACTCCGATTTCCCCCTTTCAGAACTCAGAGTGCCCCGACAATAAAGTCTTTATAGCAGGTAAATAACGCAGGCGCTTTCAAGACCAAGCGTGACGGCGAAAACGAATTTTTGACAACAATTATGGCGCTAAATGCGCCATAATCGCCAATACACAGTCTAAATCGTAAGCACGCCAGCGGCCGGCTGTCAGCCGCGCCCACCTCAAGAGAGGTGGGAAGCGAGAAGTTAGAGGTGAGAGGCTTATTCTCACATCTCACGTCCCGCATCCCATTTGGCCGTCAGGCGTGCGCGATCAGCCGTTCGAATTCCTCTTCGCGCAGGATCCTTACCCCGAGCTTGACCGCCTTTTCGTATTTTGACCCGGGGTTCTCCCCGGCGACCACATAATCCGTGTTCTTACTGACGCTGGAACTGACCCGCCCTCCGAGGGCCTCGATCAGTTCCGTGGCCTCCTGCCGCGAGTACTTCTGCAGCCCCCCCGTCAGAACGAAAGTCTGCCCCGCCAGCGGTCCATCCCGTACCTCCGCGGGACCGGTCTGCTCCATTCGCACCCCGGCCTCTGCCAGCCGGGCGATTACCCGCCGGTTCGCGGGGCGGCGGAAAAACTGCACCACGCTGGCGGCAATCTTCGGCCCGATCTCCGGGATCGCCGTCAGTGTGCCCTCATCGGCTTCCATCAGGCGCTGCATGCTCCCGAACTCCTCGGCCAGGATCCGCGCCGCCCTTTCCCCGACGTGCCGGATACCCAGGCCAAAAATCAGACGGGCCAGGGGCCGCTCCTTGCTTTCCCTGATCGCGCTCAAGACGTTGGCCGCCGATTTCGCCCCCATGCGTTCCAGCCCCGCCAGATCAGCCTCCTGGAGAGCGTAAAGACCGGCGGGATCGCGTACCAGTTCCCTCTTCAGGAACTGGTCGACCAGGGCCGGCCCGACGCCGTTAATGTCCATTGCCCCCCTCGAGGCAAAGTGCAACAGGTTTTCACGCAGCCTCGCCGGGCATGCCACGTTCGGGCAGCGCACGGCCACCTCACCCGGGGTACGCTCTACCTCGGTGCCGCAGACCGGGCACGCTTCGGGCATGACGAAGGGCGTCTCGTTTCCGGTGCGCTTTTCCGGCAGGCTGCGTACGACCTCCGGGATGACTTCCCCGGCTTTCTGCACGACGACCCGGTCCCCGATGCGGATGTCCCTTTCCCGGATGATCTCTTCATTGTGCAGGCTGGCCCGTGTAACCGTAGTTCCGGCAAGGCGTACGGGATCAAACACCGCCGTCGGCGTCAGGACCCCGGTACGCCCGACGCGTACGATGATTTTCTGCACCGTCGTTTCGGCCTGCTCCGCTGGAAACTTGTAGGCCACCGCCCAGCGGGGGCTCTTCAAGGTCGCTCCCAGGCGTTCCTGCTGTTCCAGGGCGTCCACCTTCAATACCAGCCCGTCAATGGCGTAGGGAAGCTCAAAACGCCTCCTCTCCCACGTGGCGCAATAGGCCAGGGCCTCGTCAAGGTCGGCGCACGGCCTGACATGCTCGTTGACACGGTGTCCGAGATCTTTGAGCCATGCCAGGATCAGGCTGTGCTTGTCAGGTATGGGCCCGTCGTGGTGACCGATGCCCCAGATGAAGATGTCCAGCTTGCGCTCGGCGGTGACGCGCGGGTCAAGCTGGCGCAGAGACCCGGCCGCGGCATTCCTCGGGTTGGCGAAAACCGGCTCGCCGGCCTCTTCCCTCCGCTCGTTCAGGCGCACGAACGCCTCCTTCGGCATAAAGACCTCGCCCCGCACCTCCAGCAGGCCCGGTACCGTCTCCCGCAGGCGCAGCGGTATGGAGCGGATGGTGCGCAGGTTGGCGGTGACATCCTCCCCGGTCTCCCCGTCGCCGCGGGTGGCTCCCTGGACAAAGACGCCGTTGCGGTAGAGAAGCGATACGGCCAGCCCGTCGATCTTCAACTCAACGACGTAATCGACATCCGCCTCCGCCAGGGCGGCGTGCACCCTTCTCCCGAAGTCGGCCACTTCGCCGGCCGAAAAGACATTGGCCAGGCTGAGCATCGGAACCCGGTGCCGTACGGTTACAAAACCTTCGCGCGGGCGGCCGCCGACACGCTGGGTCGGCGAATCAGGGGTCACCAGCTCGGGGAACCGTTCCTCCAGCCGGGCTAACTCCTGCACCAGGCGGTCAAAGGCTTCGTCCGAGATCTCGGGGGCATCCAGGACGTAATAAAGGTAATTGTGCCGCTCGATCTCTTCCCGCAACCGCGCGATGCGTTCCCGCGCCTCCTCCAGGTTCACCCTGAACACCTCACTTCCCTGCCACCAAAAGCCAGGGTACTTTAAGCGATCAGCTGGGCCACGAAGCGGATCCACTCCGCCGCCGGCAGGAGCAGTATCTGCGCCAGGAGCGTGCCCAAAAGGCGCGTCCCCGCCAGGCAGGCCACCATACTCTTCACATCGCTCTCCGGACGCACCCCGCGCAGAGCCTGATCGGTGATCCGCGCCGCCGTCGGGTCCACGATCGTCGCCACCAGGACGGTGGCGATGCCGTTGACGATCCCCGAAAGCAGCGTCGCCGTCGAGCGGAATTCCGGGAAAAGCGCCCCGGCGTAGAGCGCCGAAAGCACGCCGATGGTGTAGATGCCGATCACCAGGACGTTCATTATAAGGAACGTCTTCGGCAGCCCCCGCGTCTGGACCGCCGCCCGCAGGGCCGTGGCCCGGGGTATCCGCGCCTGGGCGAAAAAGCGGTACACGCGGCGCGGAGAGAACAGGACCATCCCGGCCAGGCGGGGGACCGATCCGACCTCGTCAAAGAGCAAGATGATCCGCGAAAAAAGCTGTACAAAGGGCGGGATGGCCAGCGCCCCCAGAAGCGTCCCGGCGGTGGCCGCCAGGATGACCACCCGCATGTCCTCCTCGAGGACCGCCAGGTGCTGCTGGTAGACAGGGCTTCCCACCCCGCCGGCCGACAGACCCGCGTTAATCGCCCGGTCCACGATTGACGCCAGGAGGGGGGCCTGGACCATGTTAGCGGTGCTGGCGACAAGGAAAACGACGTTAAAAAGCGATATCGCCGTGGCCAGGCGCTCGGTGCGCACCCCGGACAGCCGTACGCCGTAAATGAGCGTGTTGACGGCATGGATCAGGGCCGTCAACCCGGCAACGATCAACAGACGGCTCATACCTGAGTTTTCCCCTTAAAGCCGATTAGCATATGGATACCATATTATACCACTAATTCATCCCGGCCAGCGGGGCGTACTTGACCAGCAGTTCCTTGACCCCCAGGCCCGGGAAGGCCACCGTCACCCGGGCCTCTTCGCCCTCGCCGGTCACCCGGACCACGGTCCCTTCACCCCACTTCTGGTGCCGGACCTTGTCCCCGATGCGGAAGGTCCGGCACGTCTCCCGCACCCCGCCCGCGGAGGAAGCGGCGGTCGGGCGCGGCAGATCTAAGGGTTCTCCGCGGTCGCCGCCCTCGACCCGCAGAAGGTCGGGCGGGATTTCATCGAGAAAGCGGGAAGGGGTGTTATAGCGTTCAACGCCGTAAAGCCGCCGGCGTTCGCAGCAGCTCAGAAACAGACGTTCCCGCGCCCGGGTCACCCCCACATAGCAGAGGCGCCGCTCCTCCTCCAGTTCGGCCGGTTCATCCAGGGCGCGGGAGTGCGGGAACACGCCCTCCTCCATTCCGGTGAGGAAGACCACCGGAAACTCCAGCCCTTTGGCGCTGTGCAGGGTCATCAGGGTCACCCGGTCGGCGCCCTCGTCGAGCTGGTCCAGGTCGGTGACCAGGGCCAGGTCCCCGAGGAATTCTGCCAGCGTGCCTCCCCGCGAAGCGTCGAACTCCGCGGTGACCGAAAGGAACTCGGCCAGGTTTTCGAGGCGCGTCTCGGCCTCCACCGACCGCTCCGCGGTCAATTCCGCCCGGTAACCGGTGCTCTCCAGGACCTCCCGCGCCAGCGCCGTGATCGCCCCGCCCTCGTCCCGGCGGGCACGCCAGGCGGCCAGCTTTTCTCCGAGTTCGGCCATGGCCCGCCGCACTCTGGAGGAAAGACCCTCGATTTCCTCCGCCCGCTCCAGAGCCAGCCCGGCCGGTATCATCCGCTCACGCACGAAGGCGAAGAACTTGAGCAGAGAAGCCTGCCCGACCCCCCGGCGGGGGACGTTAATGACGCGCGCCAGGCTCACCTCGTCGGCCGGGTTGACAATAAGCCGCAGGTAGGCCAGCAGGTCCTTGATTTCCTTGCGCTCGTAAAACCGCAACCCCCCGACGATGGTGTAGGGGATACCGGAGCGCAGGAATACTTCTTCCAGGACGCGTGACTGGGCATGGGTGCGGTAAAGGACGGCGAAATCGTTGTAAGAGCGGTTCTCCGAGAAGTGCAGCCAGCGGATCCGTTCGGCCGTGGTGCGTGCTTCCTCGGCCTCGTCGGCGAGCCGAGCCAGACCGATCGGCTCCCCTTCGCCGGCGGCCGTCCAGAGGCGCTTGTCCTTACGTTCGCTGTTGTGGGCTATGATTTGGTTGGCGGCAGCCAGGATACGGCCGGTGGAACGGTAGTTTTGTTCCAGCAGGATCACGGTCGCGTCGGGATAATCCCGTTCAAAATCCAGGATGTTGCGGATATCGGCCCCGCGCCACTTGTAGATCGACTGGTCCGGGTCCCCGACCACGCTCAGGTTCCTGTGCTGCCGGGCAAGCATCCTCACCAGGGTGTACTGGGCATGGTTGGTGTCCTGGTACTCGTCGACCAGCAGGTGACGGAAGCGGTGCTGGTACCGCTCCAACACGGCGGGGGTCTCCTCGAAGAGGCGCACTGTGAGGCCCAGCAGGTCATCGAAGTCGAGGGCGTTGTTCGCCTCGAGGCGCTCCTGGTACCGGAAGTAGACCCGCGCGGTCAGCTCTTCGAAGTAATCGCCGGCCGCGGCGGAAAGCTGCGACGGACCGACGAGCCGGTTCTTGTGCCAGGAGATGGCGTGCCGGAAGGCGCCCGGCGGGTAACGCTTGGGGTCAAGGTCCATCTCCCGCAGGCAGTCCTTGATGACCGTCAGGCTGTCATCCTGGTCGTAGATGACGAATTCAGCACTGTAACCCAGATGGCCGATCTCCCGCCGCAGGATGCGGAGACAGGCGGCGTGGAAGGTGAACACCCAGATCTCGGCGGCACGCTCCGGCAGAAGGCGGTCAATCCGCTCGCGCATCTCCCGCGCGGCCTTATTGGTAAAAGTTATGGCCAGGATGCCGTAGGGGGGCACCCCTTGTTCACCGATCAGGTAGGCCACGCGGTGGGTCAGAACGCGGGTCTTGCCGCTGCCCGCCCCGGCCAGGACCAGCAGCGGCCCCCCGGGGTGCGTCACGGCCGCCGCCTGGGCCGGGTTCAGTCCTTCGAGCAGGCTCAAGAAAGGTCCTCCGTTTCCCCAAAAGGTTGATAATCCTACTTCCGGCGGCGCAGGAGTTCGGCCATTACGTCGCGCAGGTGGATGTTCTGCTCGGCCAGCAGGACCAGCACATGGTAGAACAGGTCGGCCACCTCGTAGATGACCTCCTGGCGGAGGTGGTTTTTGGCCCCGATGATCAGCTCCGCGGTCTCCTCGCCGACCTTCTTGAGGATCTTGTCAAGCCCCTTATCGAAGAGGTAACTGGTGTAAGCCCCCGGAGGCCTTTGCGCCTTACGGTCCGCGATGAGGTTATAAAGGTCCTCCATCACCCGGCAGCCGCTCGGGTCCTCGGGTGGGCATACGGGCGGTTCGCCCTCTTTAACCTTCGGGGGCGGGAGCAGCGGCTGTTTCGCGTCCTTGCCGTAGACCTTGTTGGGGTCGAAGGCCAGGTCCCCGACGACGGCCACCCCGCCGCTGGGGTCGAGGCGGTAGTGGAAACAGCTGAAATACCCCTCGTGGCAGGCGGCGCCGTGCTGCTCGACCTTGATCAGCAGGGTATCGGCGTCGCAGTCGAAGAAGATCTCCTCCACTTCCTGCGTGTGCCCGGACGTCTCGCCCTTGTGCCAGAGCTTCTGCCGGCTGCGGCTGTAAAACCAGGTCTGGCCGCTCTGCAGGGTCTTCTCCAGGGCTTCCTTGTTCATGTAGGCCATCATGAGCACCTGACCGCGGCGCGAGTCCTGGATGATGGCCGGTATCAGACCGTCGGCGTTGAACTTCAAATTCTCAAGCTTAAAAGCCATTCTTTCTTCCCTCGCTCAAACCTGATTCTAAAGCCGGACCGGTATGCCGCGCCGGGCGAGATACTCCTTAACCTCCCGGATGCGATAGGTGCCGAAGTGAAAGATCGAGGCCGCCAGGGCGGCGTCAGCCTTCCCTTCGGTCAGTCCCTCGGCGATGTGGTCCAGGGTGCCGACGCCGCCGGAGGCGATGACCGGCACCTCCACCGCTTCGGCAATAGCCCGCGTCAGCGCGATGTCGTAGCCGTCCTGGGTGCCGTCCCGGTCCATGCTCGTTAACAGTATCTCCCCCGCCCCCAGCGCCTCGGCGCGGCGCGCCCATTCCACGGCGTCGATGCCGGTTGGTGTCCGCCCCCCGTGGATGTAAACCTCCCAACGACCGGGGCCGACGTGCTTGGCGTCCAGGGCCAGGACGATACACTGGGCGCCGAACCGACCCGCCGCCTCGGCGATCAAGGACGGGTCCTTGACCGCCGCCGTATTCAGCGAAACCTTGTCGGCGCCGGCGGCCAGCATGGCGCGGATGTCGTCCACGCTGCGCAAACCCCCGCCGACGGTGAAAGGAATAAAGACCTCCTCCGCGGTGCGGCGCACAACATCCAGCATAATCCGCCGGTCTTCCGCCGAAGCCGTGATGTCGAGGAAGACCAGTTCGTCGGCGCCTTCCCGGTCGTAAAAGGCGGCCAACTCCACCGGGTCGCCGGCGTCCCGCAGGTTGACGAAGTTAACCCCCTTGACCACGCGCCCGCCCGTAACGTCAAGACAGGGAATTATCCGCTTGGCAAGCATGCGTTCAGGCGCCCTCCTTCATTCAGCTTCGCCCGCGGCCAGCCGCAGGGCGGCCTTCAGGTCGACCGCTCCCGTGTAGAGCGCCTTGCCGACGATGACCCCTTCGACGCCGGGCGGGTCGAGGTTGGCCAGGGCCCGGATATCATCCAGGGACGACACCCCGCCCGAGGCGATAACCCGCATCGGGGTCCGGGCGACGACCTCCGCGACCGCCGCGATGTTCGACCCCTGCAGCATACCGTCGCGCCGGATATCGGTATAAATCACACGCCGTGCCCCGGCCGCGGCCAGCCGGTCCAGGAAGTCCATCAGGCCCAGGTTGGCCGTGCGCCCCCAGCCCTCGACGCAGACCTGCCCGTCACGGCAGTCGACGCCCACCGCGATCCGCTCCCCGAAGGCGTCAAGCGCCTCCCCGAGGAACGCCGGATCGGCGACCGCCGCCGTTCCGAGGACGACACGGCTCACCCCCATCTCCAGGTAGCGCCTGATGCCGGCCATCGTCCGGAGTCCCCCGCCGACCTGGACCGGGATCTTCACGGTCTGCAGGATGGCGCGGATGGCCTCCTCGTTCCGCGGCAAGCCGGCGAATGCGCCGTCCAGGTCCACGACGTGCAGCCAGGAGGCGCCCTGCGCCTCCCAACGCCGGGCCACCGCCGCCGGGTCGTTTCCGTAGACCGTTTCCCGGTCCGGCCGGCCCTGCAGCAGCCGCACGCACCGTCCGCTGCGCAGATCAATCGCCGGGATGACGAGCATCTTCCACCATCCTTCCGAAGTTCTCCAGGACCTTCAATCCCCAGTCGCTGCTCTTCTCGGGATGGAACTGGATCCCGAACACCCTTCCCCGTCCGACCGCCGAGGCAAAGCGCACCCCGTAATCGGTCCGGCCGAGGACGATATCCTCTTCCACCGGGTCGACGTAGAAGGAGTGCACGAAGTAGAAGCGTGTGCGGTCGGGAACGCCGGCCAAGAGGGGCGAAGGGCGGGCGATCTCGACCTCGTTCCAACCCATGTGCGGGATCTTCCGCCCGGGAGGCAGACGGCGCACCGTCCCGCGGAATACCCCCAGTCCCCGGTGGACGCCCCATTCCTCGCTGCTCTCGAATAGGAGCTGCTGGCCCAGGCAGATGCCCAGGAACGGCCTTCCGGAAGCGATAACCTGCTGGATGGCCCTGTCCAGGCCGCGCTCCATCAGGTTGTCCATGGCGTCGGCGAAGGCGCCCACGCCCGGCAGGATCACGCCGTCGGCGGCCGTCACCGCCGCGGGCCCGTCAACGATTTCCGCGGCGAAACCGACCTTTTCCAGCCCCTTCTGAACACTGCGCAGGTTGCCCATTCCGTAATCGATAACGGCAATCAACAGCTTTCAACCCCCGGCCCCTAGTTCACAACGCCCTTGGTGGACGGAATCCCTTTCATGCCCTCAAGGCGGACGGCCTCGTAGAGCGCCCGGCCCAGCCCCTTAAAAACGGCCTCGATGATGTGGTGCGTGTTCCGCCCGGCCAGCACGCGGACGTGCAGGTTGAAACGGCCGTTGACGGCCAGGGCGTGCAGGAACTCGGGCACCAGCTCGGTGTCAAAGTCGCCCACCCGCGGGGCCGGCATCCGGGCCTCGAAGGCCAGGTAGCCGCGGCCCGAAAGGTCGACGGCCACCAGGGCGAGGGCCTCGTCCATGGGCACGACGGCGTGCCCGAAGCGGTTAATCCCGCTCTTATCGCCCAGGGCCTCCACGAGGGCCTCCCCCAGGCAAATGCCCACGTCCTCCACCGTGTGGTGGGCGTCGACGTGCAGGTCCCCCCGTCCCTTGACCTTCAGGTCAAGGTTCCCGAACTTGGCCATTAAGGCCAGCATGTGCTCAAGAAAGGGTACCCCGATGTCCGCATCACACTCTCCCGCGCCGTCAACCACCAGGGCCACCGTGATCTCGGTCTCCCCGGTACGGCGCGCAACCTCACTCCGGCGCAAAACCGCTCCCCTCCTGTCCGCCCCCAGGGCGCGTAATCAGGCGCTGCAAACCTCGCGCAGCGCTGTAATAAACAACCGGTTTTCCTCGGGCCGCCCGACCGTCACCCGCAAAAAGCGCGGGAGGTGGGGCCCGTCCATACTGCGGATCAGCACGCCGCGGGCCAGCAAGCCGTCGTAGACATCCCGCGCCGGCCGCGGGGTATTGAAGAGGATGAAGTTGGCCCTTGAGGGCAAGGCGCACACTCCCGGCACCTCCCGCAGGGCCTCATAAAGGCGCTCCCGCTCCGCTCCAATCTCGGCGATCCGCCCCGCGAACAGCTCCCGGTGCCGCAACACCTGGACCGCCGCGAGCTGGGAGAAGGTGTTCACGTTAAAGGGCTGCTTCACCCGCCAGACCGCCCCGATCATTTCCGGCGCGCCCAGCATATAGCCCACACGCAGGCCGGCCAGGCCGAAGGCCTTGGAGAAGGTCCGCAACAGCACCAGGCGCGGGTACCGGTCCAGGAGCGGGAGCGCCGTATCACCCGCAAATTCGTAGTAGGCCTCGTCCACCACCACCACGGCCCCGGTTCGCTCGAGAACGGCCACCAGGGTGTCCCACGGCAGGAGATCCCCGGTCGGGTTGTTCGGCGAGCAAAGGATGACCATCGCCGCTCCCTCCGCGGCCCGCACCAGGGTCTCGGCATCGACCGGCAGCCCCAGCTCCCGCCGCGGCAGCAGGACCGGCTCCGCCCCGGCGATTACGGCGTGCAGGCGGTACATACCGAAGGTCGGCACCGGGATCACCACGCGCCGGCCCGTGCCGAAGGCCAGGAGAAGATCAAGGATCAGCTCGTCCGAACCGTTCCCGACCATGATTTGTTCGGGCCCGACGGAGGCGTAACCTGCCAGGGCCTCCCGCAGTTCCTCGGCCGCCGCATCGGGATAGCGGGTAAACAGGGCCGTTTCGACCGCTCCGAGGATCGCCTCCCGCACCGCCGGCGGAAAATCGTACGGGTTCTCGTTGGCGTCCAGCTTAACAACGCCCTTATGGACCGGAACCCGGTAGGGAACCAGCTCCCTTAACGTTTCGCGCAGCAGCGCCGTTACTTCACTCACGGCCCTCTTTCCCCCCTCTCGCGCCCCGCACCAGCACCGCCGCGGCGTGGGCCGGCAGGCCCTCCACTTCCGCCAGCACGGCCACCGTGGGCGCCAGGTGGCCGAAACCGTCCCGGTCGCAGGACAGGACGTTGATCCGCTTGAGAAAGGCGTCCACCCCGAGGGCCGAGGTGAAGCGCGCCGTGCCTCCCGTGGGCAGAACGTGGTTCGGACCGGCGGCGTAGTCGCCCAGGGCCACCGGGGTGTACCCCCCGAGAAAGACCGCCCCCGCATGGCGCACGCGGCCCAGCCAGGCCAGGGGTTCGCCGACCATCAATTCCAGGTGCTCGGGCGCATAGCGGTTGGCCAGGCCCACGGCTTCCTCCAGGTCGCGGGTAACGATGATGAGCCCCCCGTCGGCCAGGGCCTTTTCCAGGATCCCGCGGCGCTCCCGGTGGTCGCCAAGCTGCCGCGCGACCTCCTCGCGCACCGCCCCGGCCAACTCCCAACTCGGGGTGATCAGCACCGCACGGGCCAGGACATCGTGCTCGGCCTGGGCCAGCAGGTCGGCGGCCGCGGCGGCCGGGTCGGCATCCCCGTCGGCGACGATCACGACCTCGCTCGGCCCGGCCAGCATATCGATGCCCACCAGCCCGAAAACCTGTTGCTTGGCAACGGTGACGTAGATGTTGCCGGGACCGGTGATCTTGTCCACCCGGCGGATGGACTCGGTCCCAAAGGCCAGGGCGGCGACGGCCTGCGCCCCGCCCGCCTTGTAAATTTCTGTAATCCCGGCCTCCGCGGCGGCCACCAGGGTATAAGGGTTGACACTGCCGTCCCGGGCGGGCGGCGTGACCATCGCGATTTCCCGCACTCCCGCCACCGCCGCCGGCAGGGCGTTCATTAATACCGAGGACGGGTAAGTGGCCCGGCCGCCCGGGACGTAAATGCCTACGCGGTCCAGGGGGCGGACCAGCTGCCCGCCGACGATGCCCTCGGCGGAGGTCTCGAACCAGGAGGCCGGCAGTTGCCGGCGATGGAAGGCGGCAATCCGCTCCTTCGCATGCCGCAAGGCGTCCAGGAACTCTTGCTCCACCCGGCGGTAGGCAGCCTTGACCTCCGCGGCGCTGACCCGGAATCCTTCCTCCGGGGCCAACTCCACGCCGTCGAACCGGGCGGTGAACTCGGCCAGGGCGCGGTCGCCCCGTTCCCGTACCGCCGTCAGGATATCCGCCACGGCCAGACACACTTCGTCGGGAACCACAAATTCCCGTTGCAGGGCGTCGGCCAGGGATGGATCGGAGGAGGGAATAATCCGCAGCACAGCCATCCTCCTTCGGAAACTAATAGTATGATTATAATACAGCCGGGCCAAAAAAAAGTGCCCTGTCGGGCAAAAAGGTATGAAAGGTAAGTATAGAGAGTTGGATGGAGAAGGCTGGTGTCGGAGCACGCCCGGTCAGGACCAGGCGTACTTGTTCCCGTCCGGCTTTCTCTTCGTCGCCGGCAGAAGATCACGCAGGACCCCGGTGTACCATCGGCGGACCAGGATGAGGGCGATGTACTGTTCCAGCATCAGCACATACAGCCCGTAACAGATCCCCATCAGGAAGAGCATGACGAAGCCCAGGGATACGGGATACCATACCGTCTGCGGATCTTCGGGGGTGTAGACGTTGCCCTGACCGTCCTGCCACTCCAGTACCTCGCCGTTGCCGGCCTCTTCGACAATGGTGTGCCGCTGCGGGTCAAAATAGTGGGTAAAGACCGTGTCCTGGAGGATATACGCCACGCCCCAGAAGGTAACAAGGGCCAGGACCAGGAGCACCGCGGTGATCCCCGCGCTGAAACGCCTTACCCTCTTCCTCTCGTCCGCCGACAGCCTTTCTTTCTTTTCCGTCAACGCTACCACCCCTTCTAACCGGTAAGCTTTTCCTTACGACCGGGAACGTGCCGGAATGGCCTCCGGAGCCTTCCCCCTGGCCAGCGCCTGAACGATCCAGGTCAGGATCAGGAGCGTGCCGGCGCCGGCGCTGCCGTACAGGAGAACGTTCGCTCCCGTCTGCAGGGCGTTACCCAGCGCCGGAGACAGGCCGAGGTAGCCCAGGTCGGCCAGGTACCCGGGGATGACGATGGCGCGGCTGGCGGCAACCAGAGCGACCACCGTGACGATGACCAGCTTGATCTGCCCCTCGCGCACGGCCTTCGTGGCGATGGCCCCGACCTGAATCCCCAGCAGGGAGCCCAGGTAGAGCAGGAGCACCAGCCGGATGTCTACAAACCCGCCTTTGGCGTACATCAGGGCGCCATAGGCGCCGGAGAAGATGGCCATCCCGAGTTCCGTCCCGGCGGCGATCACGGTCCGCACCCCGAGGAGGTAGATCATCGCCGGCACCCCGATGAAACCGCCGACGCCGATCGTCCCCGCCAGGTAACCGGTCGCCAGGCCGACCAGAAGCACCAGCCAGAGAGAGACCCGGGTGTTGGCCACGTGAAAACTGATCATCGGCGGCAGGTTCAGCTTCTGTATCCTCTCCATCAGGGAGGGGCCCGCCGTGGTGCGCGGCGCGCCCTCGTTCTTGAGATCGCGGTACATACCCCAGGCCACGATCGAGAGCAGAACGACGTAGACCGCGCTGATGTAGAGGTTCGACCCGGCCGTGCCGAGCATTTCAAAGACCCTGGTGTTGAGGGTCACCGCGATCTGCACCCCGCTCGTCAGGGCGACGAACATGAAAAGGACGAGCTTGATGTCCACGTTGCCCATCTCGCTGTGCTTGGCCGCACCGACCAGCGCCTTGCCGAACTTGTGGGTGATGTTCGCCCCCACGGCGGCGATGCCCGGGACCCCGAGCCCCATCATCCCCGGGGTCATGATGAAGGCGCCGCCCGTGCCGAAGAAGCCGCTCAGGAGACCCCCCACGAAACCAAGCCCGGCCAGGGCCAGAGCGCGAACCGGCGTGAGCTGGACAAAGGTCAGTGCTTCCGTTACTCCGGTGGGAGCAGCCAGACCGGCCATTCAGTGATGCCCCCTTTCCGTTCCGATGCCCAGGGCGTCTATCCTGGTCTCCAGCGGTTTAAGCAAACGGTAGACAACACCGCCGTACAGGAAGGCCACCAGGAGAACCGTAGGCATCGTGATGCATGCCGCGTAAAACCCCCTGGTCAACCAGGGCTTGATCCATTGAAAGTCCAGAAAGATCAACGCATAGACGACGACCGTACCGCCTCCCAGCAGCAGGAGGCTCAAAAGGTGCTTGCCGTTTCCGTTCGTGTTGGTCTCAACCGTTGGGTTCCGTCTCACCGTGCGTCAACCCCCTCGAAGGTCTGAAAGTAAAGGTGCTTGGGAAGATCAAGGTTTAAAGTGTCACCCCCCTTGCCCTCGTTCCGTTCTGCCATAGTTAAAAGCAAGAAGCGTGCCAAAAGGGGCGGTGCGGGAAAAACAAGGCGGGGCGCCTATCAGGCACCCCGCCGAAGCATGCGCCGCTGCTCCCGGTGGGCAATTCCTGCCCACCGCTGGGCGATTTTCGCCCCCCTACCGGTCCAGGCCGTATTCCTTGAGCTTGGCATAAAGGGAGCGGCGATTGATGCCGAGGGCCTCGGCCGCCCGGCTGCGGTTGCCGTTATGCTCCCGTAAGGCCCTCAGAATGACCGTCCGCTCCACATCGGCCACGATTTCCTTCAGGGTCTTGTTGTTCCACCGGCCGCCGGCCGTCGTTTCCCGTCCCTCCGGCCGCAGGTTGTAAGGCAGGTCTTCGGGCATGATGACCGGACCGGTGGCCATGACCATGACCCGCTCACAAACGTTTTTCAGCTCCCTCACGTTACCGGGCCAGTCGTACCCGGTCAGAAGGCTCATCGCCTCCGGGGAGAAGCCGGTGATTGTCTTGCCGGACGAGCGTTCGAGCGTCTTCAGGTAATGATCCACCAGCAGGGGAATGTCCTCCTTCCGCTCCCGCAGCGGGGGCACGCGGATGCTCACCACGTTCAGGCGGAAGTAAAGGTCCTCCCGGAAGAGCCCCTCGCGGACCAGTTCCTCCAGGTCCTTGTTCGTCGCCGCCAGAAGCCGCACATCGACGCGGATGCTTTTCGTTCCGCCCACCCGCTCAAACTCCCGCTCCTGCAAGACACGCAAAAGCTTGGCTTGCACCACCGGGGAGATCTCGCTCACCTCGTCCAGAAGGATCGTCCCGCCGTGGGCGATTTCAAACTTGCCGGACTTGCGGTTGACGGCCCCCGTGAAGGCCCCCCTCTCGTGGCCGAAGAGCTCGCTCTCCAGCAGGTTCTCGGGCAGCGCCGCGCAGTTGATCTTCACGAAAGGACCGTTACGGCGGGCGCTGTTCTGGTGGATGGCTCCGGCCACCAGTTCCTTCCCGGTCCCGCTCTCGCCGAGGATAAGGACCGTGGCGTTGGAGGCCGCCAGCCGGCCGATCTGCTTGTACAGTTCCTGCATTACCGGCGTGCGGCCGACCATAACCGGCGCCGGCGCACCGTCCCCCGCCAGTTCCCGGCGCAGGGCGGCCACCTCGCGGGCCATCCGTTCCATCTCCACGGCCTTGCGCAAGGTGATCAGGAGTTCCTCAAGGTTGAAGGGCTTCAAAACGTAGTCAAAGGCCCCCAGCTTCATCGCCTGGATGGCGGTCTCGGTCGTACCGTAGGCGGTCATCATGATGACCGGAAGCGTCAGGCCCGCCGCCTGCACGTGCTCGAGGAGCTGCATCCCGTCCACCTCGGGCATGCGGATGTCGACCAGGGCGACGTCGAAGGGCTCCCGTTTCAGCTTTTCGAGGGCTTCCCGGCCGTCGCCCGCCGTTTCCGCCCGGTAACCCTCGTCGGCAAGGATATCGGAGAGCATCTGGCAGACGCTTTCCTCGTCGTCGACCACCAGGATCCTGGTCATGACGTTCTCTCCTCCTCCTCATCCTCTTCGGCGCGGTAGCGCGGCAGGTATACGGTGAATGTCGTCCCCTCGGAAACACGGCTCCGGACCTCGATATGTCCGCCGTGGACACCGACGATCTCGTGCACCAGGGCCAACCCGAGGCCGCTGCCCCGGGCGCGGGTGGTAAAGAAGGGATCGAAGATCTTCGAGAGGTTTTCCTCCGGGATGCCGCACCCGGTATCGCCGACCTCCAGCGTCACCATATCGATTTCCCGGCGGTAGCCGGTGGCCACGGTGAGGGTGCCCCCGTCGGGCATCGCCTGGACGGCGTTGTAGAGCATATTGACCAGCACCTGCTGGATCTGTTCGGGATCCATCCGCACCGCGGGCAGGTCCGGGGACAGGTCCTTGACGATGCGCACCTTTTCGTCGTGCATGGTGATGAAGAACTGCAGCGCCCGCTCCACCAGCCGGTTCAGATCGTGCCTGCCGACCTTGCTCTCGCCCGGGCGCGCGAAGGTCAGGAGCTTGTCGACGATGGCGTTAAGGCGCATCACCTCCCGGCAGACCGTCGCGACGGCCCGGGCCGAGGGGGTGTTGTTCCTCTGCCAGTGCTGGATGTAGCCGCTGATCGAGGTCAGCGGGTTACGGATCTCATGCGCCACACCCGCGACGAACTTGCCCAGGGAGGCCAGCTTCTCCTGGCGCCGCATGCGTTCCTCCAGGCGGTTCTTCTCTGTGACGTCCTTGCAGGTGAGAACCACGCCGACTGCCTCCTGGCGGGCGTTGAACAAAAGGCCGGTCGTGCAGACCAGGTCCTTGACCTCCCCTCCGGGGGTCGTCCATTGTGCGCTATGCTCCTTTACCGTCTCCCCGCCGTCCAGGGCACGGGCGATGAGTTCGCGGGCCGGGGAGCCGGCCGGGAGAACGGCCCGGAAGTCCTGCTCCAGGTCTTCGTCGGTCAGACCGAAGATCCGGGTCGCCGACGGGTTGGCGGTCATCAGCCGGCCGTCCATGTCCACGGCGACGATACCGGCGTCGATGCTGTCCAGGATGATCTCGTTGTAGCTCTGAACCTCTCCCAGGCGTGCCGCCAGATGGTTCACCGCGTTGGCGATTTCCCCCAGCTCTCCGACCGCCGGAGGCAAGCGGTAGCCCAGGTCGTTCTCCAGGTGCCGCAGTCCGTCCTTGACCTCGATCGTCATCCGGAGGAAACGGTTCAGGATGAAAAAGAACCCTCCCACGCCGACCAGAACGCCGACCATGATCACCACGTAGGCCTCGGTTCGTACGCGGCTCAAGCGCTTGTAAATGGCATTCATGTTCTCCCGCGCCAGGACCAGGCCGATGACCTCTCCGTTCCGCTCCAGGGGCATGTAGGCCTCCAGCAGGCCCGTCTCGCCCAGGCCGACGACGTTGATCACCGGCTTCCTGTTCTCCAGCGAGCGCAGCATGTCGTCCTTGCGCCGGGAGGAAAAGTTAACGTCATAGGACTCGGGGTTGCCGTCCAGGATGACGTCCAGGTCCCTGGCGTAAAACCCCAGTTCCATCCCGGGGTAGGACGAGGACACGTCGGCGATGATCGGCCGCAGGGTGGTGTTCAGCACGCGCACCTTGGTATGCAGGCGCGCGTCGTCCGGCACACCCCGGCGGTCCAGGATGTCCTGGAAGGTTCCGTGGAGGCGCGCGTCCAGCATAAGCATGGCCTGCCCCATCTTCGCCCGGTCGTTGGCCACCAGGGCCTGCTCGGCGCGGCTGATGGTATGCAGCATATAGAAGGTCAGGAGACAGGGAAGGACCAGGAGCACGATGGTGAACAGCAAGAGCTGGCGGGCAAAACCGAAACGCACGTTGAACAACCTTTTCCCCTCTTCCCCGCTACCCGGAAATCAACGACTCAATGACCGGGAAGATATCAATGGTGCGAACGATGCCCACCGTCCGCCCCTTATCCGCCACCGTCACCCAGTTTACGCGGTGGGCGAGAAACCGCAGGGCGGTCTCGAGCACCCCGTCCCGGGCGCCGACCGTGACCAGGTCCATGGGGCGCATCAGGTCCCGCACGCGGACGCCGGTTCCCTCGCGCAGTTTACGGATATAGTACCAGCCCCAGGTCTCGGCCTTCTGCCAGGCGTCCTCCTCCAGGTCCTTGATGGCCACGGCCCCGAGCATGTTGCCGAGGCTCAGCATGCCCACCACCCGGCCGCCGCGGTCGATCACGGCCAGGGCATGCGGCCCCCGCCAGGCCGCGCCGTTCTTGTGGAAGGAACTGCGCAAGGCGGCAATGGCCTCCCGGACCGTCGCGTCCTCGGCCACGGTCGGGTATTCGCCGATGGGGACCATAATGTCCCGCGCCAGAATCGCCCCTGGGCCGGCCATGCCCGTCCCGCTACCTCCTTCACTCCTCGAGGAGTTCACTGATCCACCAGAAGACGTCGATCGAGCGGACGATGCCCACCGGCCGTCGCCGCTCGACCACCGGGAGGGAATTGATCCGGTTCCTGGCCATCTTCAGGGCGGCATCCCAAACGCTGTCATCCGGGCTGACGGCGATCAAAGTCGCCGGCCGCATGACCTCGCGCACCCTCGGCCCGCCCTGGCGCCTGACATCCCGCAGCATAAAGCCCCCCCAGGACGATCCCTCCACCGCCGGATCACCCTTGCCGGCGGCGTAAAGAACGGCGCGCAGGACGGTGCGCAGGGTGAGCACGCCTATCACCCCGCCGCCGTCATCGACCACCATGACCGAACGGAACCCGTGCCAGACTCCCTCGTCACGCTTGAGGTAAACGTTGATCATCGCCGCCGCCTCGTACAGCGAGGCCTCGGCGCGTACCGTGGGGTAGTCCCGGATGGGGACCATGATATCCCTGACACGCCGTTCTCTGCCCATTCTCCTACCCCTCCCGGGTGACAAAGGGAGTGCCCGACACATGATATTCGTCACTACACTACCTTTTCCTTTAGAGGGTACCTTCCACGGAGTCAAAGCCCGGCCCCGGCCGGAACAACAAAAAAGGGGGCCCGATCAGGGCCCCCAGGAAACTGCCGGAGCTATAACGTTAACACTACAGCCGCAACCCCTTCCGCCCAATATCGCGGCGGAAGTGTATCCCCTCGAAATGGATTTTTCCGACCGCCCGGTAGGCCCGGTCGATGGCCTCCGCCAGGTCGGCGCCGCGCGCCGTGACTCCGAGCACTCGCCCGCCGGCGGTTACCAGGCGGCCGTCCCGGCGACGGGTGCCGGCGTGGAAGACCAGTGCCTCCCGCGCCGCCTCGTCCAGGCCCTCGATGGCGTCCCCTTTCGGGTAGGCGCCCGGGTAACCCGAAGCGGCCAGGACGACGCAGACGGCCGCTCCCGGCTCCCAGGACAGCTCGATCTCGTCCAGCCGCCCCTCTATGACCGCTTCCATCACGTCAATCAGGTCGCTCTTTACCAGGGCCAGCAAAGGCTGCGCCTCCGGGTCCCCGAAACGGGCGTTGAACTCCAGGACTTTCGGCCCCGCAGAGGTGATCATCAGCCCGGCGTAGAGGACCCCGCGGTACGTAATGCCCTCCTCCCGCAGCGCCTGCACGGTCGGCACCAGGATCTCGTCCTGTACCCGGCGCAATATCTCGGGCGTGCAGACCGGCGCCGGCGCGTAGGCGCCCATGCCGCCGGTGTTCGGTCCCCGGTCGTCATCGAAGACCGGCTTGTGATCTTGTGCCGGGAGCAGCAGCCTGACGGTTTCCCCGTCGGTGAAGGCCAGGACGCTGGCCTCTTCGCCCACCAGCCGCTCCTCGACCAGCACCCGCCGGCCGGCCTCACCGAAGGCGCCCTTGGTCATCATGTCCTCCAGGGCCTGCCGGGCCTCCACCGGCCGTTCGGCGATGATCACGCCCTTGCCTGCCGCCAGGCCGTCGGCCTTGACCACGCACGGGCTGTCCAGCCGCCGGACATAGGCGTCGGCGGCGACGTAGTCCGTGAACTCACGGTACTCCGCCGTCGGCACCCCCGCCCGGGCCATGATCCGCTTGGCGAAGGCCTTGGACCCCTCCATCCGCGCCCCCCTGGCGTCCGGGCCGAAGACCCTCAGGCCCTCCGCCTTGAAGGCGTCGGCCAGACCGGCCACCAGGGGCGCCTCCGGCCCGACCACCGTCAGGCCTATGCCTTCCTGGCGGGCCAGGGACACCAGACCCCGGATGTCCTCGGCACCGATGGGTATACAGGTCGCCAATCCCTCCATCCCCGGGTTCCCTGGAGCGGCGAAGATCTTCTTCACCCGCGGGCTCTGGGCGATCTTCCAGACCAGGGCATGCTCCCTGCCGCCCCCGCCGACGACCAGGATTTTCATAGGTGCTGAACCTCCTGCCACTTTAATGCCGGAAGTGCCGCATCCCCGTGAACAGCATGGCGATACCGTGGGCGTCGGCCGCCTTGATCGACTCCTCGTCGCGGACCGAGCCGCCGGGCTGCACGATGGCCGCGATCCCGGCCCGCGCCGCCTCCTCGACGGTGTCCGGGAACGGAAAGAAGGCATCGGATGCCAGTACCGCCCCCCGGGCCTTTTCGCCGGCCTGTTCCAGCGCGATCCGCGCCGCCCCGACGCGGTTCATCTGCCCGGCGCCCACCCCCAGGAGCATGCGGTCCCCGGTCACCACGATGGCGTTCGACTTGACGTGCTTCACAATGGCAAAGGCGAAGGCCAGCTCCGCGATCTGCTCCTCGGTGGGCCTTTTCGCCGTGACCACCTTCAGGTCGCCCTCGCGGAAGAGGGCGCGGTCGGCTTCCTGTACCAGGAGCCCCCCGTTGACCTTCCGCAGCTGCAGCCAGTCCCCCGTGCCCCGCTCCACCGGGCCGGTGGCCAGCAAACGCAGGTTGGCCTTTTTCGTGAGGATTTCCAGCGCTTCCGGGGTGAAGTCGGGGGCGATCACCGCTTCCAGGAAGATCCCGGCCATCTCCTCCGCCGCCGCTCCGTCCACCGGCCGGTTGCAGGCCACGATCCCCCCGAAGGCCGACACCGGGTCGCCGGTGTACGCCAGGCGGTAGGCCTCGGCGAGGTCCGGCCGGCTGCTCACGCCGCACGGGTTGTTGTGCTTGACGATGACCGCCGTCGGTTCAGCGAATTCACACACCAGTTCTAAGGCGGCGTTGGCGTCGAGGATGTTGTTGTAGGAAAGCTCCTTGCCATGAATCTGCCGCGCCGTGGCCACCGAGGCCCCGCGGGCGTTGAGGTCACGGTAAAACGCCGCCCGCTGGTGCGGGTTCTCGCCGTAGCGGAGGATCTGCACCCGTTCAAAGGGGAAGGTCGCCTCCGCCGGGAAGGTGTCCACCCCTACCGGGAAGCCGGCCAGGTAGGTGGCGATGGCGGCATCGTAGTGGGCCGTGTGGGCAAAAGCCTCTTGCGCCAGGGCCAGGCGCCGCTCGGCGTCCACGTCCCCGTCCCGCCGGAGCGCCTCGACAATCTCCGCGTACCGCCCCGGGTTGACGACCACGACGACGTGGGCGTGGTTCTTGGCCGCCGCCCGGATCATGGCCGGGCCGCCGATGTCGATGTTTTCAACAGCCTCGGCCAGGGGGACGCCATCCCGGGCGACCGTCTGCTTGAACGGATAAAGGTTCACAGCCACGAGGTCGATGGGCCGGATGCCGAACTCGCCGATCTGGTTCAGGTGCTCGGGTTTCCTTTCGGCCAGGATCCCGGCGTGAATGGCCGGGTGCAGGGTCTTCACTCTTCCCCCCAGGATCTCCGGGAAACCGGTCACTTCCGCCACCAGGGTCACCCGGACCCCGGCTTCCCGCAGGATCCGCGCCGTGCCCCCGGTGGAAAGGACCTCGACCCCGATTTCCTCGAGGGCCCGCGCGAACTCGACCACCCCGGTCTTGTCCGAAACGCTGACCAGTGCCCGTTTAACCGGCATTACCCCACCCTCTTTCACGTTTTCGCATCAAATGCCTTGGAGGCCATACTCTTTGGTCTAATCGGCAATTATTACCTTGCGCCCGCGGGTCGAGAGGCGCCCCTCGATAAACAACCTGATGGCCTCGGGATAGATGCGGTGCTCCTCGGCCAGGACCCTCGCCGCCAGGGTTTCTTCGGTATCGTCCTGGTATACGGGCACCACAGCCTGCAGGATAATCGGCCCCGTATCCACGCCGTGGTCCACAAAATGTACCGTGCAGCCCGAATAGCGTACCCCGTAGTCCAGCACCTGCCGGTGGGCATGCAGTCCGGGAAAGGCCGGGAGCAGGGTGGGGTGGATGTTGAGGATACGGTTCGGAAAAGCATCCAGCACCAGCGGGCCGACGATACGCATGTAACCGGCCAGGCAGACCAGTTCCACCCCGTGAGCCTTTAACAGGGAAACGATCTCCCGCTCGTAGGATTCTATGTCGGGGTGGCCCCCAAGGTCCACGAAATGGGCCGGGATGCCGCGGGCACGCGCCCGCTCCAGGGCCAGGGCCCGGGAATTGTCACTGATCACCACCGCCACGCGGGCGTTCAGGCGCCCCTGGTCAATGGCGTCCAGGATGGCCTGCAGGTTGGAACCCCGCCCCGAAGCTAAGACCCCAATGGTTAAGGCGCCCACGGCATCCTCCCCCTTTACTCCTCGGCATAGGTTACGCCCGCGCCGCGGATGGTCTCCCCGACCAGGTAGGCCGTTTCTCCCATCCGCGCCAGGTCGGCGATGACCGCGTCCGCCTGCTCCCCCGGTACCACCAGGACGAGGCCCAGACCCATATTGAAGGTGCGGTACATCTCCGGCTCGGCCACGTTCCCCATTTCCTGGATCAGGCGGAATACGGGCGGGACCGGCCATGAGCCCTTCTTCAGGCGCGCCCCCACCCCGCGGGGCAGAATGCGCGGGACGTTCTCCGTCAGGCCGCCCCCGGTGATGTGGGCCATGCCGTACACCTTAAAGCGGTCAAGGAGCGGCAATATCGCGCGGACGTAGATCCGCGTAGGGATGAGCAGTTCCTCTCCGACCGTCCGTCCCAGGGCATGATGGTAGCTGTCAAGGTCGAGCCGCCCCATATCCAGCAGGGCCAAACGGGCCAGGGAAAAACCGTTGGAATGCAGCCCGGAGGAGACCAGGCCGATAAGGGCGTCCCCCGCCCGCACCGACGTGCCGTCGATGATTTTCTCCCGTTCGACCACACCCACGGCGAAGCCCGCCAGGTCGTATTCCTCCCGGCCGTAGAATCCCGGCATCTCGGCCGTTTCCCCGCCGATAAGGGCGCACCCGGCCTGCCGGCAGCCCTCGGCGATGCCGCCGACGATGGCCGCCACGCACTCCGGATCGAGCTTGCCCACGGCCAGGTAGTCCAGGAAAAAGAGGGGCTCCGCGCCCTGGACCAGGATATCGTTCACGCACATGGCCACCAGGTCGACACCGACCGTGTCGTGTACATCCAGAGCGAAGGCCACTTTCAGCTTCGTGCCCACGCCGTCGGTGCCGGCCACCAGAACGGGGTTCCGGTATTTCGCCGCGTTAAGGGCGAAAAGGCCCCCGAACCCCCCCAGGTCCCCGAGGACCTCGGGCCGGGCCGTGCGCCGGACGGCCTCGCGTATCAACTCTACGGCGCGGTTGGCGGCCTGGATGTCCACCCCCGCGCCGGCATAGGTCAGGCTTACCCGCTTGTCCTTCTCCACCTTCGTCAGACCCCCACCTTTTCGAGGGTGAACTTCCCGGCGTTATCGGGCCGCGCGATTTCCACCGGGTAGCACCCGCTGAAACAGGCCGTGCAGAAGTTCTCCCGGTAATCGCCGAACACGCTCAAGAGCCCGTCCAGGCTAAGGTAATACAGGCTGTCGGCACCGGTGAACCGCCGGATCTCCTCCAGCGGCTTTTCGGCGGCGATCAACTCCTTTTCGTTCGAGGTGTCGATCCCGAAGAAGCAGGAACGGATAATCGGCGGCGAACTGAGGCAGAGGTGCACCTCGGCCGCCCCCGCGTCCCGCAGCATGTGCACGATTTTCCCGCTGGTCGTACCCCGGACAAGGGAATCATCCACCAGCACGACCCGCCGCCCTTCCAGGACCTCCCGGATGGGATTCAGCTTCAGGCGTACCCCGAGGTCACGCATGTTTTGCGCGGGCTGGATGAATGTCCGCCCGATGTAGCGGTTCTTCATCATGCCTTCGGCGAAGGGCAGGCCGGACTCCTCGGCATAGCCGTGGGCGGCCGGGATGCCCGAGTCGGGCACGGGCAGGACCAGGTCGGCCTCGACGCGAAACTCCCGCGCCAGCTGCCGGCCCAGTTCCCGCCGGATGTGATTGACGTTGAACCCGTCCAGCCGGCTGTCGGCCCGGGCGAAATAGATGTATTCAAAAATGCAGTGGGCCCGCGGGGCGCGGCTCAATGTGTGGAAGGACTTTGTGCCGTGCTCGTCCAGGACGACGATCTCCCCCGGCTCGACGTCGCGGATGAACTCCGCGCCTACGGTGTCCAGCGCGCAGGACTCCGAGGCCACCACGTAGGCCGGCCCGAGCTTGCCCAGGCAAAGGGGGCGGAAGCCCAGTGGGTCGCGGACGGCCAGAATCCGGTTTTCGGTGATCAGGACAAGGGAATACGCACCCCGCACGTCAATCATAGCTTTCATCAGGGCTTCTTCCAGGGTGGACTGGCTGTATCGGGCGATGAGGTTCACCAGGATTTCGCTGTCCGTGGTGGTTTGAAAGACGGCGCCCATAGCCGAAAGCTGCCGTCTGAGTTCCGCGGCGTTGGTCAGGTTGCCGTTATGGGCGAGGCCGATCTGCCCTTTGGCGTAGCGGAACACCAGGGGCTGGGCGTTGATCGGGTGGCTGGCCCCGGTGGTGGAGTAGCGGACGTGGCCGATGGCCAGGTCGCCCTTTAATTCATCCAGGGTGCGGCCGGCAAAGACCTCCGGCACCAGGCCCATGCCCTTGTGCAGGGTTATTTCGCTGCCGTCGGCGACGGCGATCCCGGCGCTCTCCTGGCCCCGGTGCTGCAGGGCGAAAAGGCCGTAGAACGTCAGGCGGGCCACATCCTGCCCCGGCCCGTAGATGCCGAAAACCCCGCATTCCTCGTGCAGCTTGTCGGCTACGTCGTACACAGCGCCAGCCTTCCTTCCATGAGCCATACTGTCTGCAAGGAGCGGGGGTTCTCCCCCCTACGCTCGGTGCTACGCTTCGACCCCGCACTCAACTTTGGGGGTGCAAATCTCTGTAGCCAAGCACCAAGGTTGAATGCTGGGTTCCCGAAGCTCCGCAAGTCGCTTGGGGCGAGAGCCCCCGCCCCCGGTGTACAACGTCACACTTACTCCAGCACGCGCCGCAGGACCTCGGCGTAGGCCTGTTCCACCCCGCCCAGGTCGCGGCGGAAACGGTCCTTGTCCAGCCGGTCCTTGGTCGCGCTGTCCCAGAGCCGGCAGGTATCGGGCGAGATCTCGTCGGCCAGGAGGATCTCCCCGCTCTCGGGAACGGTTCCGAATTCAAGCTTAAAGTCCACCAACTCCAGGCCGCGCTCGGCGAGGTAGGCGCGCAGGACCGTGTTGACCTTCAAAGCGGTCTCCCGCAGGTATTCCTGCTGTTCCGGCGCGGCCAGGCCGAGGGCGCGGATGTGCCCGCAGTTGACCAGCGGGTCCCCCAGGGCGTCGTTCTTGTAGTAGAACTCCACCACCGGCGCCGGCAGGGCGGTTCCCTCTTCCAGCCCCAGGCGCTTGGCCAGGCTGCCGGCCACGATGTTCCGCACGACGACCTCCAGGGGGATGATCCGCACGGCGCGGACCAGCATCTGCCGCTTGCTCAGCTGCTCGATGAAGTGTGTTCGGATGCCCTCGCGTTCCAGGAGCTGAAAGAGCTGCGCCGACATGCGGTTGTTGACCGCGCCCTTGCCGGCAATGGTCCCCTTCTTGGCCCCGTTGAAGGCCGTGGCGTCATCCTTGAACTCCACGACGTAACGGTCCGGCTGGTCGGTGGTATAGACCTGCTTGGCCTTGCCCTCATACAAAAGTTCGCGTTTTTCCACGACCGGCCCCTCCTTATAGTTTGATTATAATCCAAACCGGGCGAAGATCTGGTCCACCCGGCGGGTGAAGTGGGCATAGTCGAAGAGCGCATCCAGTTCGGCCTCGTCCAGCAGCCCTGCCAGGGCTGGATCCTTACCCAACAGGTTCCGCAAGGGCTCACCGCTCTGCCAGCTCTGCATGGCGTTGCGCTGTACAACGGCGTAGGCCTCGTCACGGGAGAGGCCCTTGTCCACCAGGGCCAGCAGCACCCGCTGCGAAAAGACCAGGCCGTGAGTGCGCTCCAGGTTGCGCCGCATGTTCTCTGGATAGACGTGCATGTTTTCGATGACGATGGTGAAGCGGTAGAGCATATAGTCCAGGGTGACCGTGGCGTCGGGGATGATCACCCGCTCGACCGAGGAGTGCGAGATGTCGCGCTCATGCCAGAGGGCGACGTCTTCCAGGGCGGCCAGGGCGTTCCCGCGCAGGAGGCGGGCCATCCCGCTGATCCGCTCGCAGACGATGGGGTTGCGCTTGTGCGGCATGGCCGAGGACCCCTTCTGGCCGGCCACGAACGGCTCTTCCACCTCGCGGATGTCGGTGCGCTGCAGGGCGCGTATCTCCGTCGCGAACTTCTCCAGCGAGGCGCCGATAACGGCCAGGGTGGTCATGAAGGCGGCGTGCCGGTCGCGCTGGATGATCTGCGTCGAGACCACGGCCGGGGTGAGGCCGAGCCGCGCGCAGACGTATTCTTCAACAAAGGGATCGATGCTGGAATAGGTGCCCACCGCACCGGAGATCTTACCCACGCTGACGTCTTCCACGGCCGCCCGCAGGCGGGCCAGGTTACGGTCCGTTTCGGCCACCCAGAGCAGGAGTTTCAGTCCGAAGGTCGTCGGCTCGGCGTGGATGCCGTGGGTGCGGCCGATCATCAGAGTGTGGCGGTACTGCTGCGCCTGCTGCAGGAGCGCCTCCCGCAGTTTCTCCAGCCGCTTGATGAGTAGTTGACCGGCTTCCCGCATCCGTACCGCCAGGGCTGTGTCCACCACGTCGGAGGAAGTCAGTCCAAGGTGCAGGTAGCGCGCTTCCTCGCCGACGTATTCGCCGACATTCGTCAGGAAGGCGATCACGTCGTGGCGGGTGACCCGTTCGATTTCGGCAATCCGGGCGATGTCGAACCGCGCCCGGTCCCGGATCGCCGCCACCGCCTCCTGCGGGATCTGCCCCAGCACCGCCAGAGCCTCGCAGGCCAGGATCTCGATGTCCAGCCATTTCCGGAAACGGTTCTCGTCTGACCATACCGCACCCATTTCCGGCAAAGTATAGCGTTCAATCAAGGCCTGTCGCCTCCGTCCTTGCTGCCTACTTCTTCTTCTCCATGCGGCGCAGGTATTCCTCTAACCCCAGCGCCGTCAACTGCTCATCCTTGGCCTGTACCTGCAAGGCCTGCCGGCGTTTGAACTCCGCCACCCGTTCGCGCACACCCGGGTCGCCGGCCCCGATAACCTGCGCCGCCAGGAGGGCGGCGTTCCTCGCCCCGTCAACCCCGACGGTGGCCACCGGCACCCCGGGAGGCATCTGCACCGTGGCCAGCAGGGCGTCCAATCCCCCGAGGCCCCCCGTCCCAATCGGCAGGCCGATCACCGGCAGGGGGGTCTCGGCGGCGAGCACCCCGGCCAGGTGGGCCGCTCCTCCCGCGGCGGCGATAAGCACCGCCAGGCCGCGCCCCGCGGCCTCCCGCGCGTAGTCCCGCGCCCGTTCCGGCGTGCGGTGGGCGGAAATGATCCGCATTTCATACGGAATCCCAAGCTCGTCCAGCGTCCGCGCTGCGGACGCCACAACCGGCAGGTCGGAGTCACTGCCCATCACCATCCCCACCAGGGGTTTTTGCTCAGCCATTCTTCCCGTCGCGCTCCTTCTACTCCCACTCAATGGTCGCCGGGGGCTTGGATGTTATGTCGTAAACCACGCGGTTGACTTCCTTTATCTCGTTCACCAGGCGGTTCGATATCCTTTCCAGCACTTCGTAGGGCAGGCGCACCCAGTCCGCCGTCATCCCGTCCTTGCTGTCGACGGCGCGGACGGCGATGGTATAGGCGTAGGTCCGTTCATCGCCCATTACCCCCACACTGCGCACGGCGGGCAGGATGGCAAAGGACTGCCAGATGCTCCGGTAAAGGCCCGCCCGGCGGATCTCCTCCACGACAATGGCGTCCGCCTCCCGCAGGATGGCCAGCCTCTCCTGCGTGACGGGGCCCAGGATACGCACGGCGAGCCCCGGCCCGGGGAAGGGCTGGCGCCAGACGATGTCCTCCGGCAGGCCCAACTGCTCACCCAGCACCCGCACCTCGTCCTTGAACAGCCAGCGCAGCGGCTCGATCAGCTTCAGGCGCATCTTCTCCGGCAGGCCGCCGACGTTATGGTGCGACTTGATGACCGTCGCCGTCGCCGTCCCGCTCTCGACCACGTCGGGGTACAGCGTTCCCTGGACCAGGAAGTCCACCGGCCCGAGCTTGGCGGCCTCTTCCTCGAAGACCCGGATAAACTCCTCGCCGATGGTCTTGCGCTTGGCCTCGGGATCATCCACCCCTTCGAGGCGGGCCAGGAACCTGTCCGCGGCGTCCACGTGCACCAGCCGCATCTGGAACTGCTCGCGGAAGATCCGCACGACCTCCGCCGCCTCCCCTTTGCGCAGCAGGCCGTGGTCTACGAAGACACAGGTCAGCCGGTCACCGACGGCACGGTGCACCAGCGTGGCGGCCACCGCCGAGTCGACGCCGCCGCTCAAGGCGCAGAGCACCTGGCCGTCACCGACCTCCTCCCGCACCTGGGCCACCGCGCTTTCGAGAAACGAAGACATCGTCCAGTCACCGCGGCAGCCGCAGATATCATAAAGGAAGTGTTCCAGGATTTCTTTTCCCCGCGGGGTGTGCACCACCTCGGGATGGAACTGGACGGCGTACAGGCGCCGGCCGGGGTCGGCCATCGCCGCCACCGGGGACTTGCCGGTCCGCGCCGTCACCGTAAACCCCGGGGGCGGCGTTTCCACGCGGTCCCCGTGGCTCATCCAGCACTGCTGCCGGGGCCCCATCCCGGCAAAAAGGCGGTCGCCCGCCACGAGTTCAAGGGTCGTCTTGCCGTACTCGCGGTGGTCCGCCGCCACGACCCTCCCCCCAAGCTGGAGGGCCATCAACTGCATACCGTAGCAAATGCCGAGGATCGGGATACCCGCCTCGTAAACGGCGGGGTCGACGGCAGGCGCCCCCTCCTGGTAGACGCTGGAAGGACCGCCCGAAAAAACAATTCCCCGTGGCCGACGAGCCACGAGGTCCTCAACTGGCGTATGATAAGGGAGAATCTCGCAGTAAACCCGGCACTCCCGGATTCGCCGGGCGATCAACTGGGTGTATTGCCCGCCGAAGTCCAGGACAATGACCGTTTCGGTTGTCGGGGCCCGCAAATCTCCCGCCTCCTCCCCTTAACTCTTGTAGATTTCGGGCTTTAAAACACACACATCGCGGAGATTACGGTAGTGCTCACCGTAGTCCAGCCCGTACCCGACAACGAACTCGTCGGGGATCGTAAATCCCAGATAGTCCAGCGGAACGGAAGCCTTACGCCGCGACGGCTTGTCCAGCAGCGCGCAAATCCGGAGCGAAGCCGGCTTCCGGGCCAGGAGATTTTCGCGCAGGTAATTCAAGGTCAGTCCGGTATCCACAATGTCCTCGACGATGAGAACGTGCCGACCCTCGATACTCTCCTCCAGATCCTTTAAAATACGGACCACCCCCGAAGAGGTGGTGGAATGGCCGTAACTGGAGATGGCGACGAAGTCGAGGGCCACCGTGAGGTCGACCGCGCGCACCAGGTCGGCCAGAAAAATCGTCGAGCCCTTCAAAATGCCTACCACAAGAAGTTCGCGGCCCTGGTAATCGGCCATGATTTGCGCGCCGAGTTCATCCACCCGCCGGGCGATCGCGGATGCCGGAACAAGGACACGCTCGACATGCGGGTGCGTCATCGCTCCCTCTCGCTCTCCCTCTGTGGGGCCTTCCGAAATCTGGCCCATTATATCAGGAAGCGGCGATTCCTGTCAATTCGCTCTCGTTATCACACGGCGCCCTTCCTCACCTTTCTCCGCCCTCTTTCATAACTTGATTCCAAAAAGCGGGAACAGAGGAAGGTGACGGCTTTGTTAGTTTACTTTCAGGCCCTGGCCGATCATCGCCGGCGCATTATGCACCTGCCCGGCGTCCTCGGGGTCGGCATCGGCTACAAGGTAACCGGGGGGAACCGGACGGACCGCCTCGCCCTGGCCGTCTTCGTCGCCCAAAAGCGCCCTCTCAGCGAGTTGCGGCCCGCCGAGCGTATCCCGCCGGCCGTCGGAGGCGTGCCCACCGACGTCGTGGCCGTGGGAGAGTTCACCGCCTTCTCCCGGCGCACGGCGCGCTGGCGCCCGGCGATGCCCGGGGTGAGTATCGGCCACTACCGTTCCACCGCGGGGACCTTCGGCGCCGTCGTTTACGACGCCGCCACCCGTGAGCCTCTCATCCTTTCCAACAACCACATCCTGGCCAACGCCACCGACGGAAAGGACGGACGGGCACAGGCCGGCGACTCCGTCCTGCAGCCCGGGCCGTATGACGGGGGGCGCGATGGCCCGGACACCATCGGCCGGCTCGCGCGGTTCGTCCCCATATCCTTCCGTACCGCCGCGCCCACCTGCCCCATTGCCCGCCGCTTCGAGCGCGGCCTGAACAACCTGCTCGCCGCCTTTCGCCCCCAGTACAGCGTCCGCCTCGTCCGGCGCAGCGGCGGTCTGAACCTGGTCGACGCCGCCGTCGCCGCCCCGGTGAAACCGTCCGCGGTCCGGCCCGAGATCCTCGAACTCGGCCCGGTACGCGGGACAAAAGAAAAGGTCGAGCTGGGGGACACGGTGAAAATCAGCGGGCGCACCAGCGGGGTCTCGACGGGCACCGTAACCTACATCAACGCCACCGTCACCGTCGCCTACACCGGAAACCGGACCGCCGTCTTCGAGGACCAGGTCCTGGCCGGCGACTTGAGTGATCAAGGCGACAGCGGATCGCTTGTCGTCGACACGTCCAACCGTGCCGTCGGCCTGCTCTTCGCCGGCTCGGCAACGGCCACCGTCTTCAACCCCATCGCCCACGTCACCCGTTTGCTCGGGGTGGACTTTTAGGGGGTGAAGCGGTAGCCCACCCCGCGCACGGTTTTAATAAACACCGGGCGGGCCGGGTCGGGCTCGATCTTCCGGCGCAGGTGGTGGATATGCGCCGCAACCGTCTGGTCTCCGTAAGAATAGCCCCAAACGGCCTGCAGCAGTTCCCGCCGGGAAAAGACCCTGCCCGGATGGGAAGCGAGAAACCAGAGGAGGCGCGACTCCATAGGCGAGAGCTTGACCGGCCTGCCGTACACCTTTACCAGCCCGCTTGCACGGTCCAATATCAGCCCGGCGCGGTTGAGGGTGTCGCCGGGCCCGTGAGCGCCTGGAAGACCGTCCGTCCCTTTGTCCGTCGCCGGGGGGACGCCGGCCGGGCGGAAGCAGAAAACGGACAAAGGCAGGCCGGCGATGGCCTGGATGACTTTCTCCCTTACCGGCCAGCTCAGGCCGTACGGCCCCCGTTCCCCCGGCGGGTATTCCACCTCAACCAGGGCGGCGCCCGTTCGCCCCTCGGCCAGGGCCCCGCGGGCGATCGCCTCCGCGTTGCGCCTTACCAGATACGGCTCACCGGCATACCAGACACGGTATTCCTCGAGCACAAGGAAAAACAGCCGGCGGTTGACGATCTCCCCGAACTCTCCCGCCAGCGCGCGGCTTAACGGCTCCGGTATGCAACAGATAACCTTCCGGTCGGCCAGGCACACATGCTTGATCAGCCCGGCCAGTTGACGGTGAAGATGGACCGGATCCCCGTAGACAAGGACCATGTAGGTGTTCGGGAGTTTAAAGAAGACCATGGCGGTCCCCCTCCGTTGAACCGCGCCAGCGAGGCCGAGAAAAAACAGCCTCCGGACATTTCACGCCCGCCCGGCATTTTCCACGGAGGGGCCTATTCGCCCGGGACCCTACGGCAGGGCAAACCGGTAGCCGACCCCGCGCACCGTTTTGACCAGGGCGGGATGGGCAGGGTCGGGCTCGATCTTCTTCCGCAGGTTATAGATGTGTGCAGCTAGAGTCCTCCGCCCGGCGCCACCCCGGGTCCCAATCTGCAATTCCCCGTAGCGTACCACACGCCCGGGAATCCGGGCCAACAGCAGGAGCAGGTCAAATTCCGCCGGGGAAAGGTCGACCGGACGCCCCAGCACCTCGACCTCCCAGGAGTCCCGGTCCATATATAGGACCGGCCGCAAATCGAGGCGCTTCTGGACCGCTAAAGAGAGTGACAGTTTCGAAGCGCCCAGGACCCCCAAGAAAGAAAAGAAGCTGAGCCGTCCACCGAGCGCCAGGCCACCGGTCTCGATAGTCGCAAGCCGGTCCTGCATCCCGGTGTAGTCGGCGTCTATGATTACCGTCAGTCCCTGCCACCCTTCCCGCAAGGCATCCGAGACCGCCTGCTCCAGCGCCCGCCGCGTTGCCCCGGATTCACAACCCCACCAGCGGCGAAAATCCTCGGGGGCCATTAGAACGGGTCGCCCGCCGCACAGGCGAAGGCACTGGTCAAACACCAGGCCCGCCACCGAGTGGGGAACGCTGCAGATTATCCTGTGGTTGCCGACTACCGAATGGGCCACAACCGCGCGGACCTGGCGCCGAAGGTCACCGTAATCGTTAAAGTAGCTGTAGGCCCAAACACCTGCGGCCCCGGTCAGATCCATCGCTCTCCCGAATCTTTCCCCTGCGCACCCTTACTCATCTACTAAAGTCTACCTGCACCGATAGTTCCATGCCACGGGTTATTCCCGTTTTATTGACGTTCTTCCCAAAATTTATAGAATAGTTCATTAATTTCGACATAATTCCCGTTGTTATAACCTGAGCACTATGGTTAGATTGGCACAGATTTTCCATTTGTCCCCTATCCTTTTCGCAGTTCCGATCAAGGGCAAAGCCACTTAAAGGTGGCGGCGCAAAGCTAAAGGGGCTAAGGCGGAATACCGCTATGCCAGCCAGTTGCCGGGTTGCGTGCCGTCCATGTGCATCTTTTGAGCACCGGACCCGTCCTGACCGGCACGGGTCTTTTTATCTTAAATTCTGCGCCGTTAAGAGGAGGTCCCCATGCTCTCGTCCGCCATGCAGCCCAACCTTGCACTGGCCCGCCTGTTTTTCCCCGACCGTACCCTGGAAGAACGCCTGCGGTCCATCCCGGAATACACGGACGAATACCAGCCCCATACCGGTGAAATCGTCATTACCGGCGTCATCGCCGACGGCTGTTACCAGCACGTCGTCAACTGCCTGCACCTTCTGGCCGATCTCGATCAGCAGGGCATCCCGGCGCTGGTCGGGGTTAAGCGGAAATCCCTTGTCGAAACATTGGTCTTTCACGATATGGGGAAGATCCAACCGCGGCTGGCGGTCGAAGACCGTGTGCGCCCCGCCGACGTCTTCGAGGACGGCCGGCGGCATGCCGCCCGCAGCGCAGCCTTCGCCGCTCGTGACTACCGCATCAGCGATACCGTCGCCACTCTGATCCGTTACCACCACCATGAGGAAGAGGAGCTTCCCGCCACCTTCCCGGCTCAACTCAAACCCGCTTACCGCCTCGTCCGGCTGGTGGACGGGCTTTCAGCCGCCATTACCCGGCGCGGCGCCTGTGTTCGCCTGGAGGTGCGGGGGTATGAAATCATCGTCTGCGAGAAGAACGGGCACCCGGGTTACGACGGCTGCCGCGTGGTCGATCTTCTGTCGGGCATCGTCCGGGCCGCCGAGGGTAAACGCGGAAAGGAAGGGAGGTGATTCAACTGTCCGAGGCGCAACTGGTTATCTTTGAAGTGGGCGATAACTGCTACGCGCTGGACATCGCCGATGTCCATGAGATCCTGAGGGTTACCGAAATAACGCCTCTCCCCCAAATGCCCCCGTACATGGAGGGGGTCATCAACCTTCGGGGCAAGGTGCTGCCCGTCCTGAATCTGCGCCGCCGCCTTGGTTTGGACAGGATCCCCGTGGACCAGCATACCCGGATCATCCTGGTCAAGTCCATGGACAAGCTCTTCGGCCTGATCGTCGACCGTGTCCTGGAAGTCAACACCTACACCGAACAGGAAATGGAGGGGCCGGAGGCGGCGGGGCTGAACGGCAACATACTGCGGGGCATCGTCAAGAAGCCCGGGGCGATATGGCTCGTCATCGACCTCGAGCATGTGGCGTAAGGGTTTGGTTTCAAATGAAGATGAGGAGGAGACGGGATGAAGCTATCCGTAGGCATGAAAATCGGTGGGGGATTCTTTGTTGTACTGCTGCTCCTGTGCGTCGTGGCCGTCCAGTCCGCCCTGGTCATGAACCAAACGATTTCAGATTCCGGAGAGGTGGAGCAGAGGGTGGTGCGGCTGAGCCTCGACTACCAGATTGCCGATGCTTTCAAGGAAGCATCAAGAGATTTACGTGCTTACCTGCTATGGGGTGACCAGAAATACGCTGAAGAGTTTGAAGAGGACATCAAGAACACCCAGACGTTACTGGAAAAGCGCCTTAACAACTGTTCCACCCAGGCCAGGCCCAAGCTGGAGGAAGTGCTCAGCAAGGTTACCGAATACGACCGTCATATTGACAGTGAGGTGTTGCCCCTTGCCGTGGAAGGGAAATATGCGGAAGCCAGTGCCGCCGCTCAAAGCGTAAACGCGTACGGCACCGAAGTGAATCAGCTCTTGACCGAACTGGTGGCGGAGAATGAGACGAAGACCGGGAAGGTGGTAGACAATATGCGGAACGCCGCCGCGATGAGCCGCTCCACCATCATCCTGGTCAGTAGCGTCGCCCTGCTGATCGGCCTGTTCCTGGCGCTTTTCATCACCCGGATGATCACCCGGCCGATCCTGGCCACCGTCCGCGAGGCGGGCCGTATCGCCGACGGCGACCTCACGGGCGAGGAACTGGTGGTGCGCACCCGGGACGAGATCGCCCGCCTGGCCGAGGCCTTTAACCATATGCGTGCCAACCTGCGGGAGATCGTCGGTAACATGACCCGGACCTCCCGGCAGGTGGCCGAGTCGGCCTCCCAGCTCGCCTCCCAGGCCGAGCAGACCGCCGCCGGAGCGAACGAAACAGCCTCCACCATGAGCGAGATGGCCTCCACTGTGGAGCAGGTGACCCAAAACGCCCAGACGGTGTCGGAGGCGTCCGAACAGGCTGCGGGCAAGGCCGCGGAAGGCGCAAAGGGCGTCGAACAGGTCATCGGGCAGATGAAGACCATTGAAAAGGCCACGAACGAAACGGCCGAGGTCATCAACACCCTGCACCAAACGTCCGGCCAGATCACCCAGATCGTGGACCTGATCACCCACATCGCCGACCAGACCAACCTCCTGGCCTTAAACGCCGCGATCGAGGCCGCCCGCGCCGGGGAGCAGGGCCGGGGCTTCGCCGTCGTCGCCGAGGAGGTGCGTAAGCTGGCCGAGCAGTCGGCCAACGCCGCCAAGGAGATCTACGGGCTGATCACCACCGTCCAGAGCGAATCCAAGAAGGCCGTGGAGGTTATGGCCGCCGGAGCGGCGGAGGTCACCGCCGGGAGCAAGGTGATCAACGAGGTCGGGGCCAATATCAAGGCCATCACCGCCGCCATCGAAGACCTTGCCCGCCAGGTCCAGGAGGTGGCCGCCGCCGCCGAGGAGATGTCGGCCGGCGTCCAGAACGTCGCCGGGACGACCGAGGAGCAGACGGCGGCGATGGAGGAGGTCTCGGCCGCCACCGAAGAGCTGACCGCCCTGGCGGGCGAGCTGGATAAGCTCGCGGCCCGGTTCCGGGTTTAGCGTCTGCACATACGTGGGGGTGGCTTCCGCCACCCCCTCATTTATCTCGGCGCTTCGATCCTGATGTCCTTATCGAAGTCCCAGAACGCGATGTCGATGACCAGCTTCTGCTTTTCGTTCTCGCGGCTGGTCGCCTCCATGTGGACCTTCGTGATGAGCTTCTTTTTCGGGTCGACCGCGATGCGGTAACGGTGGTCGGTGAACAGCGTTTCGAGATAGGGATTCTGCACCACCGGACGGATCTCCAGGATGACGTTCTTCTTCTCTTTCCCCTTGTAATTCATCTCGGGGACATCCTTGAAATTCAGGACGGCCAGCGGGGTGATCTCGTTCACGAAGAGCTCGGTCTGGGCGAGGCGGTTGCCTTTAAAGTTGATCCATCCTCCGGTGACCTGGTCCTTCAGGTAGCTCTCATCCCCGACCTGCACCAGTTCGAAGGCGCTGTTCAATAAGGTCCCCTTGACGTGCACGCGGTCGCCCGCCTGCTCACCGGTGACCCGGCTCATATAGTTGGCGCCGTCCTCGCCGGCGAGCCGGGAATCGATACGGTAGCGGTAGCTCTTGCTGGCCTTCGTCTTCTCGATGGCCTGGCCGAGCAGGTTCTCCCGCTCCAGGCTGACGTTCTGCGCATGGCTTTTCAGCCCGAGATACGCGAGAAACAGCAGGGCCAGGACGGCCACGGCAATGGTCATGGGCTTCCGGGGCAAGATATACGAACGCATCCCATTGCCTCCTCCGGGCAGACTTGCTCAATCTTACGCACCGGTCCCGGCCGATATGCTAAAATGGAGGAGGTTTGGATACGAAAGGAGCGGCTTTCAAAGGTGGAAATCAGTGAGATGCAGGCGGTGGTGGACCGCTACATCGACCAGTATGAAGAGGGCTATTTCCACCCCCTGACGATGCTCGCCCGCCTGGCTGAAGAGGTCGGGGAACTCGCCCGCGAAGTCAACCACCGCTTCGGGCAAAAACCGAAGAAGCCGGGCGAGCCTCCCGGAGACCTGGCCCTGGAGCTGGCCGACATCCTGTTCATCATCGCCTGTTTCGCCAACGCCCAGGGGATCAACCTGGAAGAAGCCTTCAAGCGCACCATGGACAAGTACCGCACGCGTGACCACGACCGCTGGACGCCCAGGTTTTAAGTTAGGGGTCAGACCCCTAACTTAAAAAACTTAAAAGTGGGGTCTGACCCCCAACTTAAAACCAGGCATTGGAGGAGGAGCAACACCTTGGCCACCATCGTCCCGCTATGCGGGCTACGCTACAACCCCGAACTGATCCCCGGTCTTGCCGCCGTCGTCACCCCGCCCTACGACGTAATCGGGCCCGAGGCCCAGGAACGTTACTATGACCGGAGCCCCCACAACATCATCCGCCTCGAATACGGCAAAACCTTCCCCGGTGATAATGAGGACAACAACCGCTACACCCGCGCCCGCGACACGCTGGCCGCCTGGCAACAGGAAGGCGTCCTGCTCCGTGAGCACCGCCCGGCGATCTACCTTTACGAACAGGAGTTCACGGTCGCCGGCCGCGTTTACCGGCGCCGGGGCTTCTTCTGCGGCGTCGCGCTCACCCCTTTCAGCGAGGGGCAGGTCCTGCCCCACGAAGAGACACTGCCGAAGGCCAAGGAAGACCGCTTAAATCTCCTGCGCGCCTGCCGCGCCAACTTCAGCCCGGTCTTCGGCCTCTACACCGACGAATCCATGGCCACGGACCGGATTCTCCGGGAGGCGGCCGCCGCGGAACCCGACACCGTCTTCACCGATGAAGAGGGCCATGTCCACCGGCTGTGGGTGATCTCCGCGCCGGAGCCGATCAACCGCCTGGTATCGGCCCTGCGCCCCCGGCGGATCTACATCGCCGACGGTCACCACCGCTATGAAACGGCCCTGGCCTACGCGCAGGAACACCCGGAACCGGGGCTCCACCATAACGTCCTGATGGTCCTCGTCAACCTCTATGACCCGGGGCTGGTCATTCTGCCCACGCACCGCCTCGCGCGCGCCGTGCGGACATGCCCGTCGCCGGACCTCCTGGCCGCCCTGGCGCCCCTCTTCACGGTCGAAAGCTTCGCCGGCAAACCGGCGGAGTTCTTCCGCCGGCTGCGCGAGCTGGGCCGCCACTCCTTCGGCCTCTACGCGGGAGCAGGCAACCTGTACTACCTGACCCTGCGCCCCGGGGCGGACCTGCGCGCCCTGATGCCGGCCGGCCGTTCTCCGGCCTGGCAGCAGCTGGATGTCGCCATCCTGCATCACCTGATCCTTGAGCCGCACCTGGGCATCGGCGCCGGGGAACGGGCCCGCCAGGGCGGTCCCATCACCTACACCCGCGAGGAAGAGCAGGCCCTGGCCCGCGTCGACCGTGGCGAGTATACCCACGCTTTCTTCCTCAACCCGACCAGCGTCCAGGAGATGGTCGACGTCGCCGAGGCCGGGGACAGGATGCCCCAGAAGTCCACCTACTTCTACCCCAAGCTGATCACCGGCCTCGTCATCAACGCCTTTTAAGTAAGGGGTCAGGCCCCTAACTTAAAAAACAGAGAGCCCCGGGGGAAACCCGGGCTATCTATTCTTCTTTATCCATGGTAATAAACAGGTACGGGATCATGCCCCGTTTTGCATCACCTCCTCTCATTGCTGCCCGCAGACGGACGGTTATCTCGTTGATCTTTTCCACCAGCAAAAACGGGCGCACATAATAAGGCACCTCTGAGAAACCAGAGGTGCCTGTCAAGAAACCGTTACCGGGCCTTTACTGTGTTCTTGCCGGCAAATACTTTAGCAGATGCGCGGCAGGGGGGCGCCGGCCAGCAGGTCCAGGTGCTTGGTCCCCCCGAGAGCGGTGCGCAGGTAGACCTGCCCCGTCCCTTCATCCACCTCGCCGATGACGGCCGCCTGGCGCCCGAACTCGTGGCCGCGCATCAGCTCCAGGGCCTGATTCACCCGTTCCGCGGCCACGACGGCCATAAGCTTGCCCTCGTTCGCCAGGTAGAAGGGATCCAGCCCGAGCATCTCCGCCGCGCCCCGGACGTGCCTGCCGACGGGAACGGCCTCTTCCTCCAGCCGGATATCCCGCCCGGCACTGACCGCGATTTCCTTCACCGCGGTCGCCAGGCCGCCCCGCGTCAGGTCCCGCATCAGTCGCAGGCCGTCCCCAAGGCCCTCGACCAGCAGCCGGGCCAGTCCGTCAAGCGGGGCGCAGTCGCTGACCAGTTCGTGCTCGAAGCCGAAATCCTCGCGCGCGGCCAGGATGGCCATGCCGTGGTCGCCCATCGTCCCGTTGACCAGCACCCGGTCACCGGGCTGCAGGCGGTGGTAGCCCAGGTCCACCCCCTCCGGGATGATGCCCACCCCGGTGGTGTTGATGAAGATCCGGTCCAGCTGTCCGCGGGCCACGACCTTCGTGTCCCCGGCCACGACCCGCACCCCGGCCCGGGCGCAGGCGACGGCCATCGAGGCCACGATCTTCTCCAGGTCGGCGACCGGCAGGCCCTCTTCGATCAAAAAGGACGCCGTAAGGTAGCGCGGGCGCGCCCCGCTGACCGCCAGGTCGTTGACCGTCCCGCAGACCGCGAGCTTGCCGATGTCGCCGCCCGGGAAAAAGGGCGGGTTGATGACGAAGGAGTCCGTTGTCAGGGCGATCATTCCCTCCTCAACGGGCAGGGCGGCGGCGTCGGTCAGCTGTACCAGGGTCTCGTTGCCCAGGTGGCGGAAGAAAAGCTCGGTCACCAGTTCGTGCGTCAGCCGGCCCCCGTCGCCGTGGGCCAGGAGGATCACGTTGCTCTCCGCATGGTTTCTATCCGGCATAAGAACGCCCTCCGAAAACTTACATTTCAAACTGTTGCACACTGGGGGCCGGGGGTCTCCCCCTTCACTTCCCGGTGCTTCGCGTCGACGACTCTAGTCTCGTCGCGGACCGTTTCCAGTCCTCCTGCGGATTGTTCACGGGCGCTTTTGTTAGGGACGCGGCCATGCCGCGTCCGTTGCTTTCGGAAACGCCCGTTCACGTCCTCGTCGGACGGAAACGGGTACCGCTCCTTCGCCAAGAGTCGTTACCGACGCTCCGCAAGCCGTTCCGGTGGAGACCCCCGGCCCCCGGTAAATATTTGCCGATGAAAAGCTACCGCTGCTCGTACTGGTAATAGGCCGCGCAGGCCCCTTCCGACGAAACCATGCAGGGCCCCACCGGGTGGGTGGGGGTGCAGGCCGTCCCGAACAGCCGGCAGTCCCGCGGCGTGAGCAGGCCCTTCATCAGGGCGCCGCAGAGGCAGCCCTTCGGGATGCGTGGCGGCGGTACCTCCAGGGTGAAGCGGCGCGCGGCGTCGAAGTCGGCCAGCTCATCCTTGAGATACATTCCGCTCCCGGGGATCACGCCGATCCCCCGCCAGGAGGCGTCCCCGATGGCGAAGACCTCGGCCATGACGGCCTGGGCGCGCCGGTTGCCCTCCTCGCGCACCACGCGGGTGTAGCTGTTCTCCACCCGCGCCTCGCCCTGCAGCACCTGCGTCAGCAGCCGGTGCAGGGTGTCGACGATGTCCACCGCCTCGAAGCCGCAGACCACGGCCGGCAGGCCGTATTCGGCGGCGATGAAGTCGAAGGCCCGCCGCCCGATGATGGCGCTGACGTGCCCCGGAAGGATAAAGCCGTCCAGGGCCAGTTCCGGGTCGGCGACCAGGGCGCGCATGGCCGGCGGCACGACCTTGTGCGCCGAGAAGACGCTGTAGTTCTTAACTCCTTTCGCGCGGGCCATGGCCACGCTCAGGGCGACCGTCGGCGCCGTGGTCTCGAAGCCCACGCCGAGGAAGACCACCTGCTTCTCCGGATGGGCCGCCGCCCAGTCAACGGCGTCGGCCGGGGAGTAGAAGACGCGCACGTCGGCGCCCCGCGCCTTCTCCCGCTCCAGGGAGGCAAGGCTCCCGGGGACGCGGACCATGTCGCCGAAGGTGCCGACGGTGATCCCCGGCTCCCGGGCGAAGGCCACCATGCGGTCGATGTCTTCATAATCCGTGACGCAGACCGGGCAGCCGGGACCGCTGCGCAGGTCCACGTAGTCGCTCAGAAGGCTGCGCAGGCCGGCCCTGGAGATAGCCACGGTGTGGGTGCCGCAGACCTCCATGAACACAGCCCGCCGGCCCAGCTTCTCCGCCGCCTGCTCGGCCAGGGCGGTGACTTTCGCCAGAAGCCCCCGGCTGATGGCGGGATCACGCAGTTCCTCAAGCACCCGGCTGGGCATCGGCCAGGATCTCCTTCCAGAGCTTCAGGCGCTCCTGCGCCTCTTCCACGTCCACCTTCTCGATGGCGAAGCCGGTGTGCACCATCAGGTACTCTCCGAGCTTCACCTCGCCCACCAGAAGGGTGTTCACCTTGCGCCGAACCCCGAAAACATCGGTTACTGCGGTGTTCGTTTCCGGATCAACTTCAACAACCAACCCCGGAATTCCCAGACACATCCCTCTCCCACCTCCGATAGGCAATCACGGCCTGTCCCAGGCAGAGCCCGCCGTCGTTGGCCGGCACCCGCCGGTGGCACAGGACCTCAAAGCCGTCTTTGGGTAACAGCGCCCGTGCGGCGCTCAACAAGTATCTATTCTGCCACGTTCCGCCGCTCAGCGCAACCTGCGAAAGCCCGGTCGCCGCCGCAGCACGGCGGACGCCTTCCCGGACCATCTCCAGGACGGTGTTGTGGAAGCGCACGGCGATGGTCTCCCGCGTGACGCCGCGATCCAAGTCATCCAACAGGCCCGCCACCACCCCGGCCGGGTCGATGACCTCCCCCTGGATCGCAAAGGGATAGGAGCCTTGCCGCAGGCCGTCCTTCGGGTCGTCCCAGACCAGTTCCGCCAGCTCAACGGCCGCCTGGCCCTCGTAGGTCGCCCGCCCGTGGAAGCCCAGGAGCGCCGCCGCGGCGTCGAAGAACCGCCCGCAGCCGGAACTCGGCGGGGCGTTGAAACCCCGCTCCACCAGCTTCAGGACGATGTCCAGGTCCCGCCCGCGGTCGGCGAAGAGCCGCCGCGCGGCGCGCTCTCCATCGGCGGGGCCCAGGTGCGTCACCAGGTAGGCTACCGCCGTCCGCCACGGGTGGCGCACCGCCTGCTCGCCCCCCGGCAGAGGAACCGGAGCCAGGTGCAGGGCCCGCTTGAACCCGGCGTCGTCCCCGGTCAGGATCTCGAACCCCCACAGCGTCCCGTCGGTGCCGTAACCCGTACCGTCCAGGATCGCCCCGATGGCCGGCCCGGTACGGCCGTGCTCGGCCAGGCAGGAGAGCATATGGGCGTGGTGGTGCTGGACCGCGTAACGCGCCCGCGCCGCGATCCGCCCCGCCAGGCGCGAGGAGCGGTAGTCGGGGTGCATGTCATAGCCGACGACCTCCGGCTCGACGCCGATCAGGCGCTGAAAGTTCAGGAGCGAGGAGAAGAGGTTCTCCTCCCCCTCGACGCTGTCCAGTTCGCCGATGTGCTGGCTGACGAAGGCCTGGTCCTTCTTCAACAGGCAGAAGGTGTTCTTCATTTCCCCGCCGATCCCCAGGACCACGGGGCCGCCGGCCACCGGGACCCTCACCGGCTGGGGCACGTAGCCGCGGGAACGGCGCAGGAGCTGCACCCCGCCGTCCACGACCATCGCCAGGGAGTCGTCGCAGCGGTTGACGATCCCGCGGTTGTGCCAGACGAACAGGTCGGCGATGTCGCCCAGCTCCTCCAGGGCGGCCTCGTTGTCCTTGGCCAGCGGCAGCTCGCTGTAGTTGCCGCTGGTCATGACCAGCAGGGTGAAGGGACCCTGGAAAAGCAGGAAATGTAAAGGGGTATAAGGCAGCATTACCCCCAGGGTCTTAAGTCCCGGGGCCAGTTCATCGGGCAGTATCGCCTCCGGCCGCCGCTGCAGGACGACGATCGGCGCCTGCGGGGACGCCAGGAGTTCGGCCTCCCCTTCGCTCACGAAACAGTATTCCCGCACCGTCTCCAGGTCGCGGGCCATCACGGCGAAGGGCTTGGCGTCGCGGCCCTTGCGCCGTCTGAGTTCCCGCAGGGCCTCCGGGTTGCGGGCGTCGCAGACCAGGTGGAAGCCGCCCAGGCTTTTGAAGGCCACGATACGGCCCGCGGCCAGGGCCTCCCACGTCAGGGTGTCCCAGGGCCCGTCCACCGGGCGGCCGTCGCGGTCCACGACCTCGATGTGCGGCCCGCAAGCCGGGCAGGCCACCGGCTGGGCGTGGAAGCGCCGGTCACCGGGGTCGTGGTACTCCCGGGCGCAGTCCGGGCACATCGGGAACTCGGCCATCGAAGTCTTCGGCCGGTCGTAGGGCAGGTCCCGGACGATAGTGAACCGCGGCCCGCAGTTGGTGCAGTTCGTAAACGGGTAGCGGTAATGGCGGTCGTTCGGGTCGAAGGTCTCCCGTGCGCAGTCCGGGCAAAGGGCGACGTCCGGAGGCACGAGGGCCTCCTTTTCGGCCGTGTCCTCGCTGGTAATGATGGAGAAATCGGTGTAGCCGGCCGGCGGCAGGGTTTCCCATTGCAGGCCGGTGATCCGCGCCAGGCGTGGCGGGCGCTCCCGCACGGCGGAAAGGAAGGCCTCGGCGGCCGCAGGCTCCCCTTCGGCCTCGATGACCACGCCCTGGCTGGCGTTCAGCACGGTGCCCCTCAGGCCGTACGCCCGCGCCAGGTTATAGACGAAGGGGCGGAAACCGACGCCCTGGACCGTGCCCTTGATTGTTACCCGGTACCGGACCGGGCCCCGTTCTTCCGCCTTACCTGTTCCTGCAGCCAATTAAGCCACGCCTCCATCCCCTCACCCATCCGCACCGAGGCAACGAAGATCTCGAGGTCGGGATTGATGGTCTTCAGTTCGTCCTGTACCGCCGGGAGGTCAAAATCGCTCAGGGCCAGGAGGTCGACCTTGTTGATCACCGCCGCGCGCGCCTGCTGAAAGACGAGCGGGTATTTCGCAGGCTTGTCCCCGCCCTCGGCCACGCTCAGGACGGCCACCTTGCAGTCCTCGCCCAGGTCGAACTCGGCCGGGCAGACCAGGTTGCCCACGTTTTCGATGAACAGAAGGTCCACCGCCTCCAGGTCGACCTGGTCCAGCGCCCGCGACACCATGTTCGCATCCAGGTGGCAGAGGCCCCGGGTGTTGATCTGCACCACGTCCACCCCCTGGCCGGCGATCCGCTCGGCGTCGCGGGTGGTGTAAATGTCTCCCTCCAGGACGGCCATGCGCAGCCTGTCTTTCAGGCCTGCCAGGGTCTTTTCCAGGAGCGTCGTCTTCCCGGCCCCCGGGGAACTGATCAGGTTGACCGTCAAGACATTGCGCAGGCGCTCGCGGTTCTCACGCGCCACCTGGTCGTTGGCCCGCAGTATGCGCTGCGCCATCACGACTTTCATCGTTCTCACCTTCTCCCGTTCCGTCGTCACCCTCGAAGTAGTCGATATAAAGCTCGGTCCCTTTTACCACTCGCGCCCGCGCCCCGCACTCGGGGCAGAAATAGGCGATCTCAGACACCACCGACTCGGCGCCGCAGCGCGGGCAGGACAGTGTAACGTCCACCGGCTCGATTTCCAGGGCCGCCCCCTCAAAGATGGTCCCGGGGCTCAGGACCGAAAAGGCGAACTCCAGGGCGTCGGGGATGGCGCCGTTCATCTTCCCGACCACCAGCCTCACCTTGTTGACGCGGGTGATACCGTTGGCCTCGGCGGCTTTTGTTATTTCATCGATAACGGCCTGGATGAGGCCGATCTCATGCACGGCTTTCCCTCCCCGGAGCGAAAACTCATTTTGGTGTCTGACCCTCAATTAACTTCTTGACTGCGACGGCGGCGGCGGGAACGGCCCCGGCCACCGCGGGCGTCAGCCCCATGTGCCAGCGCTCGGTGCCGGCCACGGTGATCCCGACCACCGCCACGCGCGAAGGCATCTGCTCGGGAAGCGTGCGCCTGCCGAAAGCCAGGGTATCCCGGATGCCGATGTCGTGCACCGACAGCGCCGCCGTTTTTTTCGCCGGCAGGTCGCCCTCCTCCCACTGGAGCACCCGGCCCGGCTCGCCCTTCGGATCCATGACGGCGTCGACGATGATCGCCGTGTCGTAGCCGTACATCAACTCCAGAAGTCCGAACCCGGGCGCGCCGGCCTCGACCAACTCCACCCTGTCCGGCAGCTCCCCGGTTTCTCTCAAGGCTTGCAGGACTTCCAGGCCGACGCCGTCGTCCCCCGCGAAGGGGTTGCCGCACCCGAGGACGACGACACGGCGCTCAAGCTTGCCCTTCATTGTATTATCATCCCTCATTGTAACGCCCTTTGTGATAATACTTAAGCGACCCATCGCCTTTCAGGTTATTCGGCGGCCGTCGACGTTATCCTCCAGGGCGTTTGTGGCTCCAAAACTAAGCCCTCCCGGCGAACCGGGAGGGCCTGGCTTACAGAGCGCAAACCACTAACGGCTCAGGGTCTTGTAAAGCTCGCCCTTGCCGTCGTAGATGTTGATTGTCAGCGGCATCTCGCCCAGGATGGCGTGGGTGGCGCAACTGAAACACGGGTCGTAGGACCTGAAGGCCATCTCGACCATGTTCAGGAGGCCGTTGGTGATCTCCATGCCGGGCTTGATGACGGCCATCGCGGCCTTCTTGATGGCCATGCTGATCGGGGCGTTGTTGTTCGTCGTGCCGACGATCAGGTTGGCCTTGGTCACGATGCCCTTCTCGTCCGTGCAGTAGTGGTGGGTCAGGGTGCCGCGCGGCGCCTCCAGGATGCCCACGCCTTCCTTCGGCACGCCGGTCGGGATGTTGCGGATGTCCGGGTTGGTGATTTCCGGATCCTGCGCGTACATCAGCAACTCCTCCGCGGCCTGCAGGAGCTCGACCAGCCGCGCCCAGTGGGTCGCCAGGACGGCGTGCACCGGCCGGCCGCCCAGGGTCGAGAAGAACTTCTCGTAGGCTTCCTGGGCCAGCGGGGTCTTCATGCCGGCGCAGGCGTTGATGCGGCCCAGCGGCGCCGCCTGGTAAATCGCCGTGCCCGGGCCCTCGACGAAGCCCTTCCACCCGAACTTCTTCAGGTACGGGTACTTCAGGTAGGAGAAGGGCTCGACGTGCTCGGCCACGTAGTCCACGTACTCCCGCGGCGAGTACTTGAAGAGTTCGTTGCCCTCGGTGTCCACGATCCGGACCTTGCCGTCATAGAAGTCCATCTTGTTGTTCTCGTCGACGAGGCCCATGTAGTTGGTGACCAGCTTGTAGCCGTCGCTCAGGATCAGGTCTACGTAGGCGCCGTTCTTCAGGACGACGTCTTCGAAGAGCTTCAGGGAGAACTTGGCGAACTCGACCTCGAACTTCGCCATCTCCTCGATCTCCTTGCGTTCGTCCTCAGTCAGGCCCTTGCTCACGCCGCCCGGGAGCGTCCAGGCCGGGTGCGTGGCCTTGCCGCCCAGCATGGCCTGGATCTTTTGCCCGAAGGCGCGGGCCTTGATGACCTGCCCGCCGATCTCCACGCCCACCTTGCCGACGATGCCGAGGATGTTCCGCACCGCCGGGTCGGCGTCCGGACCCATCACAAAGTCCGGGGCCGCGAGGGCGTAGAAATGAGCGATGTGGCTGTGGATGAAGTGCGCGCTGTAGAACAACCTGCGGAGCTTGACCGCCGTGGGGGTCGGCTCCACGCCGAAGACCGCGTCCATGGCCTTACCCGAGGCCAAATGATGGGCGCTGGGTCAGACGCCGCAGATGCGGCTGACGATCTGCGGCACCTGCTCGGCCGGACGGCCTTCGCAGAACTTCTCAAAGCCGCGCAGTTCGGGGATCTGGAAGTAGACGTTGTCCACCCCGCCGGCGTCGTTGAGGAAGATTTCGATCTTACCATGGCCCTCCAGCCTGGTGATGGGATCGATGCTGATCCGTTTCATTCCCTACTTCGCCCTCCTTAACAGCGAGCCGGGCAGACCGTAACGGTAGAAGGTACCGGCCGGATCGGCGATCTCGCTGATGATCTTGTCGATTTCCTCGGGCGTGTCGGCATCTACGATGGAGGCGAGGGCGCTGATGAACTTCGCCCCCTGGTCCACCACGCCGTCGGGCGGCCCGTAGCAGCCGGTGCAGGGCTGGTTGGCGTTGGTGCACCGGTTGCCGCAACCCGCCCGGGTCACCGGACCCATGCAGACAATGCCCTGCTCCAGGAGACAGCGGTTCGGGTCGGGAATAATCTCAAACGTACGGTAGAACTTCTTGACCTTCTTGTCGGTGCGTATCCGGGGGCACTCATCGCATTTCGTCTTATTCGAGGCCCCCACCACCGAGCCCTTCGGCGGCAGGTTACCGGAAACGATCGCCCCGATCACGGCCCAGATCTGGTCCGGCACCGGCGGACAGCCGGGCATGAAGTAGTCGACGTCCACCACGTCGGCCAGGGTCTTGACGTCCTTGTAAAATGCGGGCAGCTCCAGCACGCCTTCCGCGACGCTGGTCTCGGTCTGCGGGAAGACCTTCTCCGGGTTCTGGGTGGACTGGCTTTCAAGATAAACACGGTTCAGGATGTCGTCCCGTTTCTTGAAGTTCGCGAGGCCGGGGATACCGCCGGCTACCGCGCAGGAGCCGAAAGCGACCATAACCTTGGCCTTTTGGCGCAGGAGCCTGGCGACGTGCTCGTTCTCGGAGTTCCGGATGGCGCCGTGGAAGAGGCAGACATCGATATAGCCGTCAGGGTAGTTCTCGACGTCCTTGTACTTGAAGTCCGTGGCGATCGGCCAGAAGACGATGTCGGCCAGAGCGGCGACATCGAGGATCTTTTCATGGATGTCAAGGATGGCGACGTCGCAGCCGCCGCAGGCCGCAGCCCAGTAGGAGGCCAGTTTCAGCTTCTCACCCATGCTTTAACCCTCCCCCCCGGCGGCGACCGGCGCCTTTTCCTTGAAGGGACCGAGCTGCCGAATCTGTTCCGTGAATTCCGCGATCAATTGGGCAAACTGGGCCCCTTCGGAAGCGGAAACCCATTCCAGCCGTACTCTTTCTTTCTCGACACCCAGCTGCTCCAGGACCTTGGACATCAACTGGAAACGGCGCATCGTGCGGTAATTGCCACTAACATAGTGGCAGTCGCCGGGGTGTCAACCAGAGATTAGGACGCCGTCCGCGCCCTCGCTCAGGGCCTTGAACACGAACTGCGGGTCGATACGCCCGGAACACATCACCCGGATAATCCGTACATTGGGTGGATACTGGAGCCGGGAGACACCCGCCAGGTCGGCCCCGGCGTAGCTGCACCAGTTACACAGAAAGCCGATAATTTTCGGTTCAAATGCTTTCTCCATTCCCGCCCCTTCTTTCTTAAAGACTTTGCGAGGTTGGAAACCGAACCGCTACCCTTTTCTACCACCTCCGCAGAAACAAACTTCATAGCGTTATTCAAAAGGGCGAAAACGCCGTTACAGGCCTGCCGCCAGTCAATTAACCAGACAAGGAAAAAGCCCCCGTAAACCGCCTTCGGCCACTCACCGCCAACCGCTTGTCCGAATATTTTTTCTTATTCTAACAAAGCAACCAGTCCATTTCAAGCACCACATCCCCGAACAGGCCCCGGGCCGTCCGCTTCGGCCGCCGGTCTTCCAGGCCCGGCAAGGGCCCCGGGGAAAGGGTGATGTGCCGGTACTTCGTCAAGCGAGAGCGGAAATCCTGCCATAACACAAGCGAAAGTCATAAAAGAAACATTTCCCAAAGTCATCGCCGGCAGGTCCTTCTACCGGACAACCAGGCGCCGCATCAGGTACAGCGGCAGCGGCGCCAAGACGACCGCCACAAGTAAGAGCCACGCAAAGTCCCCCGCCAGGTACGGTCCGACTTGACCCAGCACCAGCCCGCGGGTCAGGTTTACGACGTGGTACAGCGGGCTTGCCCAGGCCAGGGCCTGCACGGCCGGCGGCAGGTCGGTAAGCGGGAAGAAGACCCCGGAAAACAGGAACAGCGGTGTGATAACCAAGGACCAGAAGTAGTTGAAGTTATCAATATTCGGAACCAGCCCCACCCAGACCATGGCCAGGATCCCGAAGAGCAGGCCCGCCGCCGCCAGGACCGGCGGGACCAGGAGCGCCCAGGGCGACTGCACCAGGCCCAGGAGGAAGATCACCAGGAGAATCACCGTCCCGTAGAGGACGCTCTTGAAGGTTCCATAAAGGATCTCCCCCACCGTCACGTCGTCCATGCCCACCGGGGTCGCCACCATAGCCTGAAAGGTCTTTTGGTACTCCATCCGGATGAAGGTCCCGTAGGTGTTCTCGTAGGTGGTGGCAAACATGGCGGAGGAGGCGATCAGCCCCGGGGCGAGGAACTGCAGGTAGCTCATCCCCTCGATCCGCTGCACGTAAGCGCCAAGGCCCACCCCCAGCGCCGTCAGGTAAAGCAGAGGCTCGATGAAATTAAAGGTCAGGTTGACCTTCCAGTTGCGCCGGAAGACGACCAGGTGGCGGCGAAAAACCGCCCAGGTCGCCGCCGGCGCCAGGTCCACCCGTAGAAACTCACTCCTCAAACCATCCACCCCCCACCGTTTAAGCAAAGACTCAGTTTTAAGTTTTAAGTAAAGGGTCAGGCACTTTTCTTAAAGGTACTTTTATAATCAAACGACTTTTAAGTAAGGGGCCTGACCCCTTACTTAAAAGTCGTCGGACAGGCCCCTGCCGGTCAGTTTCAGGAAGACGTCCTCCAGGGTGGCCGGGCGAAGGAGCTGGTGGCCGAAACGCCACGGCAGGGCCTGAACGGCGTTTAACAACACCTTCCCCTCGTGCGGATAGAGCACCAGGTTCTCCCCGACCACCTGGTACCCCCGCACCAGGCTCTCCAGGGCCGCCGCCACCGGCGCCGGGTCACGGCCCCCAAGGCCCAGCTCGAGCACCTCGGCCCCGATATGCCGGGAGACCATTTCCGCAGGCGCCCCCTCCTCGAGAATGCGTCCCCGGTCCATGATCACCAGGCGGTCGCAGAGCTGGGCGGCCTCGTCAAGGTAGTGGGTCGTCAGGACAAGGGTCACACCCCGCTCCTTGAGCCGCCGCAGCTTCTGCCAGACGAGGTGGCGCGCCTGGGGGTCCAGGCCGGTCGTCGGCTCGTCGAGGATCACGATCGCCGGATCGTTGATCAGCGCCCGGGCGATGATCAGCCGCCTTTTCATGCCGCCGGAGAGCTTATCCACCTTTACCCCGGCCTTCCCCTCCAGGCCGAAGAAGGCCAGTAGTTCGCGTGCCTTCGCGGCGGCCAGGGCGCGGGGCAGGCCGAAGAAACCGGCGTACACCAGGAGATTGTCCAGGACTTTGAGGTCCGGGTCCAGGTTGTTCTCCTGCGGCACCACGCCGAGGCGCCTCTTGATCTCCCGCGGACGGGTGCGAACGTCCATCCCCAGGACCGTGAGCTTCCCCGCCGTCACCGGAGAAAAGGCGTAAATCATCCGTACCGTGGAGGTCTTCCCGGCCCCGTTGGGCCCCAGCAAGCCGAAACACTCCCGGGCCCGTACGGCGAAATCGATCCCGGCCACGGCCCGCAGACCGTTATACTCCTTTACAAGGTTCTCAGCTATGATGACATTTTCCATTCAACATCACCGCCCGGCCCTGTCCGCCGGTCAAACCACCCTTAAAACCACAATCAGCAATTTCCAATTTCTAATTTCCAAATTACTCCCTCGCCTGCAGGAAAACCCCCGCCAGGATGAGAACCCCTCCGGCCGTCTGAAACGCGGTAAGAGTCTCCCCCAGCAGCCAGAACCCCAGCAACGCCGTCACCGCCGGCTCCAGGGTGGCAATGATCGAGGCGCGGGAGGCGCCAATGAGGGCTATCCCTTTGAACATCGCCCCCAAGGCAAGGGCCGTAGCCACCAGGCCGAGATAGACAAGCCAGCCCCAGGTGGCCGGGGACACCGAACCCCAGAGTTCCCCGGTCAGCAGGCCCAGGCCCAGGAAGAACACCGCCGCAAAAGAGACCACGTAGGTGTTCAAGACCACCACCGGCACGTCCCGCACCAGGCGCGCCCCGGCGACATAGAAGCCGGCGTTGAACAGGGCGGCGGCAACGGCGAACATCACCCCACGTGTGTCCAGGCCGTCAAAGGGCAGACCAAGGATCACCGCCGCACCGCCGAAGGTCAGGGCCAGGGCGGCGCCCTTGCGCCAGGTCAGGGGTTCATGCAGAAAGGCGGCGGCCAGCAGGGTCACAATCGCGGGATAGAGATAGAGCAGGAGAACGGCCATCCCGGCCGTGATGTAGCGGAAAGCGTAAAAAAGAGCCAGTACGGTCGTCACGTGCCCGGCCAGCGCGAGGGCCAGGATCAGCGCCGCCTGGCGGCGGGGCAGCCGCCAGGCCGTGCGCCGGATGCCGACGGCCGCCCAAAAGGCCAGGGCGGCCACCAGGTAGCGCACGGCGAGCGCCATAATGACCGTCGCCCCACCGCCGTAGGCCAGTTTGGCGGCAATGGCCTCCGTGGAAAAAGCGACCGTGGCCGCTATCGTCAACAGAATCCCGATGCGGACGTCGGAAGAGTTGTCTGTGCCCTGATCCATCACGGGGTAACGGCTCGCCTCCACTTCTCGGCACGCAAAGGCAGCCTGCGCGCGGCAGGCTGCCTTCAGTATAAACCATATGTCAATTATAAACTACTCATCGTCCAAGGTGCTGTACACGTTCCTGGGGGCTGATGATACTGGTGATGCGCACCCCGAAGTTCTCGTTGACGACCACAACCTCACCATGAGCGACCGGGATGCCGTTCACCAGGATCTCTACCGGCTCGTCCACCATGGCCGAAAGCTCCACGACGGCCCCCGGCGTCAGGCCCAGGACCTCCTTGATCGGACGCCGGGTGCGTCCGAGCACAACGGTAACCTTCAACGGGATGTCCAGGAGCATCTGCAGCTTTTCCTGCTCGGCCGGCGACAGCCCGGCGGCCGCCGCCGACAGCCCCACTGATGCAGCGCCGGTTACCGCGGAGACGCCCTTGCCTTCCCCCGCCGGCGGGCCGGCGGCCGCCGCGGGCGCAGGGGTCTCCCCCGCCGGGGCGGGCGGGGTTTCGACCGCCGCCGATTCCCCGGCGAAGAGGTTCTCCATGCCGCCCAGGAGGAAGGCCGCCTCTTCGCGCGCCGTGGCGATGCTCAGGACCTCCATGATCTCGGTGTCCAGGATCTCGCCGACCGTCATGCGGAAGCGGATGACGACGACCGGTTCCCCGACCTCGGAGGAAAGGTCATCGTCGCTCTTGAGCACCCGCACTTTCGGCGGCGAGATGGATACCGTACACCCGAAGATGGTGGACATCGCCGTTGCCGCCGAGCCCATCATCTGGTTCATGGCCTCCGCGGTGGCGCTGATTTCCAGCTCGGAGAGTTCTTCAGCCGGGGACGAACCGTCATTGCCCATCATAAGGTCGGCGATAATCGCCGCGTCCCGGGTCTTGATCACCAGCAGGTTGGATCCCTGCAGCCCCTCCGTGAAACGAACCTCGATCAGCAGGTAGGGGACGTTGAACTCCTTCATCAACTCCCGCTGGCTGGTAACGTCGACCCGCGGACTGGTGATGTTTACCCTGTGGTTCAAGAGGGTGGAAAGGGTGGTCGCCGCCGAGCCCATGGCGATGTTGGCGATCTCGCCGAGGGCGTCCTTCTCCATGGGAGTAACCGCGTTCTCCGGAGATTCCGGCGTGCTCGACGGTGCAACGGGCTGCCCGCGGGAGGCGCCGAGCAGGGCATCGATCTCTTCCTGATTTAATATCGTAGGATCATGCTGGTCGGCCACGACTAGTCACCTGCTTCTGCCAGGCTCGTGATCTGGACCGCCATGAAGCGGCCGAGGATCCCGGCCTGGACCTTGTATTTCAGTTCATCCTCAATGAAGAGGTCCAAGTCCTGTTTGAAACGGCGGCCCAGCGGCAGCACGTCTCCCTCCTGCAGTTGCACGAAATCTCGCACGGTGATCACCGTCTCGCCCACGACCACACTCAGGTTCACGGTCGCGCCCTGGAGCCAATCGGCCACCTGTTCCCGCTCCATCTCCCCGCTTTCAAGCGCGACACCGTACTGCCGGTAGCTGGTAAGGTTGGCCAGAACGGGCTCAAGGAGGCTGTGCGGCAGGCAAAGGTTGATCGGCCCGGCGGCGGCGTTATTCAGGCTGGACTGGAAGGTGATGACCGCCACCACATCCCCCGGGGAGATAATCCGCTGCAAGCGGGGGTTGGTCTCTATCGATTCGACCGCCGGCTCAACCCGGTAGATATCGTGCCATGCCAGGCGCAGGCTTTCCAGGAGCTTCCCGGAGAACTTGCGCGCCAGGGCCAGTTCGATTTCCGTCAATTCCCGAACCTTTTCGGGCAACGCGCCCGGCCCGCCGAGCAACAGATCAATGATGGGAAAAAGAAACTCGGCGTTGGTCTCAAGTACCGCCACGCCCTTCAGGGGTTTCAAGGAGAAGACGGTGAGCACCGTCGGCGTGGGCACCGAGCGCATGAACTCGTCAAAGGTATACTGTTCGACCGAACTCGCGTGAACCGCGACGGTCGCCCGCAGGTAGCCCGAAAGATAGCTGGAGAGTATGCGGGCAAAATTGTCGTGCAGGGTCTGCAGGTGTTTCAACTGGTCTTTCGAGAACTTGTTCGGCCGGCGAAAGTCGTAGACCTTGTGCTTTCCGGCCTGCCGCGTCTCACGCATTTCCTCCACGGTGACCTCGCCGGAGGAGAAAGCGCTCAGCAGCCGATCGATTTCTTCCTGCGAGAGGATCTCTTTAGACAATCCGGGTTTCTCCCTCTCCTTTAGCTTTGTCCCAGGACGCGCTCGATGGCCTGGAGCATGCGCTCCTGCTGGAAGGGCTTGACGATGAAGTCTTTCGCCCCGGCCTGGATGGCCTCCATGACCATGCTCTGCTGCCCCATGGCGCTGACCATAATAATGTTGGCGTTGGGGTCGATCTGGCGAATGGCCTTGACCCCTTCGATGCCGTCGACGTCGGGCATCGTGATGTCCATGGTCACCAGGTCGGGCTGGGTTTCCTTGTACAGTTGGGCGGCGGCAGCGCCGTTCTCCGCCTCGCCGACGACCTCGTAGCCCGATTTCACGAGTATGTTCTTAATCATCATCCGCATAAAGGCCGCGTCGTCGGCGATGAGGATCCTCTTCCCCACGTTCGTCTCCCTCCTGTAACCTCTCCGGTATCTTTCAGTACTTCAAATGGCTATTCCCAGGGCCTTCAAGAGCACGGCCAGGGAATTTATCTCCGTCAGCAGTAAAAAGTGGCTTTGGATAGCCTCGGCGTCGCCTTCCGAGAAAACGGTGTCGACCAGCAGGATATTGTCTTCGGCGTAACCGCTGGCGGCCAGGCCCGCGCTCAGCACGGCGCCCAGCATGTCGCAGGCCAGCATCGGCACCCCGGGCTTCAGTTCCAGCCCGGTCAAGGTGCCGATGGCGCTGGCAAAGTTGCCCGTGAGAATGTTCCCGGCCTCCATCAGGACGGAACGGCCCATTTCGTCCAGTTCGGTGGTTTCGCCCGGAACGCGGCCGAGAAGCAGGTCCACCAGGCGCAGAGCGCTGGCCTCACTGAACAGGTAGACGATAGCGCCCTGGATGTCCCCGGTCACCCGCAACTGGACGCAGGCCACAGACTCCTCCATTCCCCCGACGTAGTCGAGCACCTCGTCCAGGGGCAGAAAGGCGGCCTTCGGCACGCTGATGTTCACCCGCGCGCCCAGCAGGCTCGCGAGGGCGGTGGCCGCGTTGCCGGCGCCGATGTTGCCTATTTCCTGGAGCACGTCCAACTGCATGGCGGAAAACGCCTTGGAACTCTCCATAACTCAACCCCTACCTCTTTATATAAAACGACATCGCCACCCGCTCGAATCCCAGCTCACGGTACTCGAAGATGCTCTCGCTCGCCCCCAGGAAGAGCACGCCTCCCGGGTTGAGGGCCCGGGCGAAACCGCTGTTGATCCGGTACTGCGCCTCGCGCGTGAAGTAGATCTGGACGTTACGGCAAACGATCAAGTCATAACCCGTCCCATAGGCGTCTGTCAGGAGGTCATGGCGGCGGAAATTGACCCGCCGCTTGATATCTTCGACAACGGCAAAGGTGCCGTTTTCGGCCCGGAAGTATTTCGTCCGCCGGGCGGGACTGACGTTACGCAGAAGGTCGGCGGCATAGCGGCCTGCCGTGGCCACCTGCAGGATGCGGGTGTCGATATCGGTGGCCTCGATCCGGTGCCGGCGCCCCGGGCTCAACTCGTCGAGCAGGATGGTCACCGAGTAGGGTTCGGCCCCGTTGGAACAGGCGGCACTCCAGACCTTGAGAACGGGCTTTCCGGCCAGCAGCCGCGGCAGCACGTCCTTCTCCAGGGTGGCGAAGGCGCGCGGGTCACGAAAAAACTCCGTCACATTGATGGTTATGTAGTCGAAAAATTCGCTGCGCGCCTGGGCATCCCCTTCCAGCAGCCGGAAATAAACGGCAAAATCAGTGATATTCCGCCGGCCCATCAGGCTCATGATGCGGCGCTGGAGCTGCTTTTCCTTGTAGCTCTCCAGGTCGAGGTTAAACCTGGCCTTGACGCGCTGTTTGAAGGCGGTGAAGTCCATTACAGCGTACGCGTCCCCTGTCCCAGACTGCGGATGGTCACCAGGCCGGTCGCGGTATCCAGGTACATCGTCCGGCCGACGTTCCCGCCCACCTCTTCACCCTTCACGCGAAGCTTGAGGCGGGCCAGCATCAGCCGGACCATCTCCACGTTGCGCTGCCCGATGTTCAGGATGAACTGGCGGTCGGCCCCGCTGAACATCTGCGCGCCGCCGGCCAGTTTGGCCTCCAGTCGCTCCCGGCGGGCACCGAGCTTCTTTAGTTCGTCCAGCAGCATCGGCACGCCCAGGTCGGCGTAGCGCGCCGGCTTGTTAATCCGGCTGTAGGCGGTGCTGTCCGGCAGCATGACGTGCAGCAGCCCGCCACACTTCATCACCGGGTCATACAGGGTCACCCCGACGCAGGACCCCAGGCCGAGGGTCACCAGGACATGCGGCGCGAAGGCGATCTTGTACTCGCCGATCCCGACGTGGATCTGCTCGGGCTCCTGCGCCTTGACGGCGGAAAGTTCTTTCGACACTCTAACCTTCCCTTACTTCTTAATCGCGGAGGCGGTTGGCCTGACCCCACATATCGTCACTGGTCTGGACCATCCGGGCGTTCACCTGGAAGGCGCGGTAGGCCTCGATAAGGGTGACCATCTCCGCCGCCAGGTCGACGTTGGATGATTCCAGGCGGCCGGAACGCAGGGTACCCATACCATCCTCGCCGGGCAGGCCTTCGGTCGCCTCCCCGCCGGCCGCGGTGGCGGCGAACAGGTTCCCGCCGCGGGCCTCCAGGCCGCCGGGGTTCGGGAAGGTGTACAGGTTAAGCCGGCCCAGCTCCTCGGGTTCGCCCTCGGCGCCCAGGGCCGTCACCGTCCCGTCGGGACGCACGCTCACCTCCAGGGCGCCTTCCGGGACCTGGATCCCCGGCGCCACCGGGTCCCCGCCGGCCGTCACAAGGTTCCCCTCGGCGTCAATGTAGAAGGTGCCGTCCCGGGTGTAGAGGCGCTCCTCGCCGTCCGCGCGGTCCACGGCGAAAAAGCCCTCGCCCTCGATGGCCAGGTCCAGCGGACGGCCGGTCTCCAGGGGCATGCCGGGAGCGAAATCCCGCAGCGTGGCCGTAAGGCCCGCGCCGGCGCCGACCTGCGCCTGGGCCGCGCCGCCGTCCAGCGGAACGATCTCTTTCTCCAGACGGCCGGAGAGGAGATCACCGAAGCTGGCGCGGCCGGCCTTGAAGCCGGTGGTCTGGACATTGGCGACGTTGTTCGCCGCTATATCCACCCGTATTTGCTGGGCCAGCAGGCCCGCGGTGCTGCTCGACAGGGCACGTAACATGCTATCCCCCCTTGCTCTTAGCGGACGCCGCCGACCTGGCTGATGGCCCGTTCCGCCAGCTGGTCGTGCGCCCGGACGAGGCGTTGGGCCGCCTCGTAGGCGCGGGTCGCCTTTATCATCCCGGCCATTTCGACGGCCAGGTCAACATTGGCCGCCTCCAGGGTTCCCGGCAGGACGCGGAAGTTCTGGGCGTCTTCCCCGCCCGCCGCGGCGGGTGCCAGGAAGCGGCCGGCCCCGTCCCTTGTCAGGGCACCCGGATCGGTGAAGGTCGTCACCCGCAGGCGGTCCACCACCTCGCCCGCGGCGTCGATGACCTCGCCCGCTTCGTTGAGGGTAAAGGCACCGGTGACCTGGACCGGGCCGCCCTCACCGAGGACGCGGTCCCCCGCCGCCGTCACCAGGTAGCCCTCGGGATCTACCGTCAACTGGCCGTCGCGGGTATAGGCCTCCTCCCCGCCGGCGGTCTCAACGGCGAAAAAGCCTTCCCCCTCCAGAGCGATATCGGTAGGCCGCCCGGTAAACTTTAGCGGCCCCGCCCCAAGATCGGGGGTGAAAAGGTCCACGGCCACGCCGTAATCGGTTTGGCCGATAGGCGTGGAGGCCCCGTCCTGCCGCGTGACGGCGTGGGTCAGGTAAGGGGCGAAGGCCACCACATCCCGCTTGTAACCGGGGGTCGAGAGGTTCGCCAGATTATGGGCCAGAGCCTCGGCCCTTGCCTGGTTCGCGTCCATCCCCGCGCCGGCGATGTACAGCCCGCGCAGCATAACCATCCCTCCCTAAAAATCAGTCGGACTCTCTCCCGTCGGTGCCCGTGGCGCGGCGCAGGTTAATGATCAGCTCGATCTCCCCTTTTCCGCGGCCGGATTCCCGCGCCAGGTCCGTAATCGTCTTACCCTGCTTGAAGCCGTGATAGACCCGCTCTCTCAGGTTCAGGGGCGGAGGCGAAGGACCGTCATCGGCAGCGGCTGAAACGGGCGGGCCCGGAGAAGCCTCCCGGTGAACCAAGACCAGGTTCCGGTAACGCCGGAGGGGTTCCGCCTGGTCCGCGGCCGGCCCGTCCGCCGCCGGCCGGGCGTGGGCGGCGGTTTCCGCCTCCCTCTCCGCGTCCGACCGCGCCCACAGCGCGTCGACCTTCGCCTCGAGGCGGGCCAGCCGCTCTTCCCAGTCCCGCCCTTCCGTCCCTTCCTCACCGCCCAGGGCGCCGGCCAGCAGGTCCTCGAAGTTCGCCCGGCGGTAGCGGCCGGCGAGGTACCAGATCACGGCCGCCAGGACGGCCAGCGTCCCGGCGATCAGGCCCAGGTAGAGGATCGTGAACGTCCAGATGTCACCCATTAACTCCTTCCGCCCTCCTTCCCTTCCCCGCCCTCTTCCAGGGCGCGAATGCGCTCCCGCAACCTGGCGACGGCCTTTCCGTGGAGCTGACAGACCCGCGACTCGGAAACACCCAGGACCCGGCCGATTTCCTTCAAAGTCATCTCCTCCTGGTAATAGAGCGCCAGTACCAACCGGTCCTTCTCGTTAAGGCTTTCGATCGCACGGGCGAGAATGTTTTCATCCTCCGCGGCGACAATCGTTTCCAGGGGGTCCGGGGACGAGGGGTCCTGCACTATCCCGCTGACGCCCACGACTTCGCCCTCCTGCAGGGTCATGACCTCGTCCAGGGAGGCCAGCGACAGGGACTGGAAGTGGCTTGTCAGCCGGCTGTACTCCTCGAGGGAGCAACCCAGGGCTTCGGCCATCACGGCGTCGCTCACCGGCCCCTGGCACTCCCCCTCGAGACGCTCGCGCAAAGCGTTGACCTGCTGCAGTCTCTGCCACAGCTGGCGGGGCACCCAGGACAGCCGGCGTAATTCGTCAAGCATCGCCCCCCGCACGCGGCGGTAGGCGTAGGTCTGAAAATCAACCCCCAGCGACGGGTCGTATTTTTCGATGGCCTCGATCAGGCCGAAGACGCCGTACCCCTCCAGGTCCTCCTGGCTGAGAAAGGCCGGCAGGCGTACGGCGATGCGCCCGGCCAGGTGCCGCACCAGTGGCAGGTAGGCCATGACGAGCCGGTTACGAACTTCCCGGTCGCGGGTGTCCCGGTATTCCACCCACAACTCCTTGGCCGCGGCCACCATACCACCTCCTAGGTAACCCGTCTGTTTTCGGCCATCTTCCAGAAGATGAAAGACATAATCTCGTCCTGGCGGCGCACCGGCAGGTCCAGAAATTCCAGGCCGTAACGGCGGATGGGCTTGCTTTTCGTGCCCGGCGGCGGGTCCTCGGTTTCCTTCCGCACCACCCGCGCCTGCGTCTCGATCTCCAGGGTCCGCTGGCGCAGGGGCAGCGCGAACCTGAGCATCAGCAGCGTCCCGGTGTCATATACGCGGTCGGTTTGCAGCTTCAGCCCGCCGGCGCTGATGTCCACCGCCCGCCCCTTGTGCCAGGCCGGCGTCTTGGAACCGGACGGCGCTTCGGCGAACTCGACGTCAAGCAGGCAGCCCAGGCGGACGTGGCGGCGAAGCTGCTTGCGTTCAACTTCCTGCGGCCAGGCCAGCCCGTAGAGCGGGATTTCATCCTCCCGCACCCGGGTCACAGAGGTGCGAAAGAAATAGGATGCATCTTCTTTGGTAAACCTGACCTGCAGGTTCTCGCCGCGGGACAGGACAAGGGACAGGCTGCGTGACATGGGCATGCCGATAAAGATTGCGTTCTTGTCTATGTCCTGGACGGAGGACACATAAAAGTCGTCTTCCCCCTCGCGGGCGACGAAGACTTTCAGGTGGACCTTCAGTAATTCGCGGATGTCGTCGTCAGGCAAAACGGCTGATCCCTCTCCCTCTACCCAAGGCGAAAAATGCGCGCCAGCCGCTGGATAAAACCGTTCCCAGGGCCGGGGTCCCTACCGCCGGGCACGGCGCCTGTTTCCCCTGCCAGCCGCCCGGCAACCAGTTCCAGGCAGCGGGCGGCAGGCGCCTCAGGGAAGGCCACGACCAGCGGCTCCTGCACGCGCACCGCACGCCCGACGGCCGGGTCGTCGTAAACATAACCCAGGTAGTTCACCCTAAAGTTTAGAAACCGCCCCACCGCCGTCTCCATCCTCCGGGCCGTCTCCAGCCCCTCTTCCCCGGAGGCTACGCGGTTGACCACCAGGGAGACTCCGGGGACGACCCCGTGGCGGGCCAGGACCTTGATCAGGGCGTAGGCGTCGGTCATGGAGGTCGGCTCCGGGGTCACCACCACGATCACGTCCCCCGCCGCCGCCAGAAACCCGATTACGTTCCGGCTGATTCCCGCCCCGGTATCAATAAAGATGAAGTCCGCTATGTCGCCCAGGCCCTGGAGCATTCCCAGGACCCGCGCCCGCTGGGAGGCGTCCAGGTTGGCCATTTCCGTGAAGCCCGAGCCCCCTGAGATGATCCGCAGCCCGTAAGGGGTCCGCACCACCACGTCGGCCAGCGTCCTGTCCCCGAAGAGGACGTCCCGCAGGGTGTGGCGGGGAGCGATATTCAGCAGCACCTCGACGTTGGCCAGCCCGACGTCGGCGTCCAGGAGAAGCACCCGCCAGCCCAGGCGCGTCAACAGGATGCCCAGGTTCACGGCGATGTTTGTTTTGCCCACCCCGCCCTTGCCGCTGCTGACGGCGACCACGCGCAGGTCGCGCGCCGCCGGACGGACCGGCGGCACCTGCTGGGCCAGGAACCTCAAGCGGAAGGCCTGGTCAGGCATTGTTCCCCACCCTCTCGACGACCATCCGGACCAATCTCTGAGGATCGACGGCGCGGATATCGTAGGGCACGTTCTGCCCGTTGGTGATATAGACCACCGGCCGGCCGACCTCGTGCACGACATTGATCAGGCATCCCAGGGTCTCGGTTTCGTCGACCTTGGTGAAGACCAGCTTGGCGTAATCAAGTACCTGAAAGTCGCTGGTAATGCGGCCCAGGTCGCGCATCTTGGTGTTGGAACTGAGCACCAGCAGGACGTCGAAGGGACGGTCGATGAGCTGTAAGAAGCCCTGCAGTTCCCTGACCTGTTCCCGGTTCTTCGACGGCCGCCCGGCGGTGTCGACCAGGATATAGTCGGCGTCGGCGTGCCGCGCCAGGGCCTGCGCCAGGTCCCCGGGCGTCAGGGCGACCTCCAGGGGCAGGTCCATGATCTCGGCGTAGGTCCTTAACTGTTCCACCGCGCCCAGGCGGTAGGTGTCGATCGTCACCATGGCCACCCGCCGGTGCTCGATGAGGGCCAACTGCGCGGCCAGTTTGGCCAGGGTGGTCGTCTTGCCCACCCCGGTGGGGCCGACGAAGACCAGAACCGATTTCAGGTCCTCGCCGGTGTAGGCCGGCGCTAGAATCTCCTCCAGGCCCTCGATGATGAGGTCCCTGGCCCGGCCGTCTGTGTCGGCGGGGGACCGGACGTTCTGACGCAGCCGGTCAAGCAGCCGTTCCACGATCGTGATGTCGATATCCATCTCGGCCAGCAGGCGCCGCCATTGCTGCAGGAAGGGCTCGTCGGCGCCCGGCGGCCCCTGGCGCTCCAGCAGCCGGCCCAGCATCCGCTTCAGGTCGGCCAGTTCCCGCCGGAGCGGTTCCGCCACCCGGGGGGACTCATCCGGGGGCGCGGGGGCAGCGGCGCCGGCTGTCTTCGCCTTCCCGTCGCCCGGAGCCGGTGCGGCCTGCGGGGCCGCGGTCTTCGCGGGCGGCGGGATGACCGAGGGCATGCCCCCCGCGTTCACCGGGGTCATGACCTGCACCTCCCCCGCGGGGGACGGGGACTCCCCGGGCGTTTCGCACGCCCCCGGCGCCTCATCCAGCGCGGCCGTAACTTCGATCAGGGGCGGGGCCAGGAAACCCAGGACCCCCTTGCCGCGCACCTTCCGGCTGAAAATGATGACCGCTTCCTGGCCCAGGTCTTCGCGGACCATGCTCATGGCCTCCGGCATGTTCCGCGCCAGGTAACGCTTAATCTTCATCCCATGTCACCGACCCCACCGCCTCCACTTCCACGTGCGGTTCAATCTCCTGCAGGGCAAGCACCGCGAGCTGCGGGAAGGTCCGCTCGGTCAGCCGTCTGAACGGCATCCGGACGCGGCCGGCGCAAAGGACCACCGGTGCCAGGCCCTTAAGCTGCACTTTCTCCACGATGGCTTTCAGCCGGTCCAGGAGCCGGCGGGCCCGGCCCGGTTCGAGCACCGGGTAGCTGCCCAGGGCGGTCTGTTGCACCGCGTCGGCGAGCACCTGTTCCAGACGCGGGTGCAGGGTGATGACCTGCAGGCGCCCCCCGGAGGCGTACAGCCGGGTGATGGTCCGCGCCAGGGCCTGGCGGGCGTGCTCCGTCAGGAAATCGCTGTCGCGCGACAGGCGCGCGGCGTCGGCCAGGGCCTCCAGGATGGTCACCAGGTCGCGGACCGGCACCCGCTCGCGCAGGAGGTTTTGCAGCACCTTCTGCACCTCGCCCAGACTGAGGAGGTTGGGCACCAGTTCCTCGACCACCGCCTCGTTGCGCTCCTTGACGGTGTCCAGCAACTCCTTGACCTCCTGGCGGCCCAGGAGTTCGTGCGCATGCTGCTTGATGAACTCGTTCAGGTGGGTGACCAGGACGGTTCCCGGGTCGACCACCGTGTAGCCGGCGGCCTCGGCACGCTCCCGCTCCCCGGGGGCGATCCAGAGCGCCGGCAGGCCGAAGGTCGGCTCCTTGGTCGGCACGCCCTTGACGCCATTCTCGACCCCGGCGGGGTTGAGGGCCAGGAAGTGGCCCGTCATCAACTCGCCCCCGCCGGCCTCGACGCCCCGCAGTTTGAAGACGTAGGCGTTGGGGCCGAGCTGCAGGTTATCCCGGATGCGGATCGGCCGCACGTAGATGCCCAGTTCCTGGGCGGCCTGGCGGCGCAGGGCGGCCACGCGGTGCAGGAGCCCGCCGCCCTGCTCCTCGCCCGCCAGGGCGACCAGGTTATAGCCGATCTCGACCTCCAGCGGGTCGACCTGGAAGTAGGTCAGGACGTTCTCCGGCTCCCGCCGCTCGACCTGCGCCCGGCGGGCGGCCTTCTCCTGTTCCGCGCGCTCCCGGCGGCGCTCCTCCTGGGTCAGGCCGTAGGCGAAGAAGCCCAGGCTGCCGGCCAGGAGCAGGAAAAGGATGTTGGGCATGGCCGGGATCAGGCCCAGCACGAAGAGGACGGCCGCGGCCACGAACAGGATCCGCGGGAAGTTCAGGAACTGCCGCATGATGTCCTTCCCGAAGCTCGCGTCCGGGCTGGCCCGGGTGACCAGGACGCCCGTGGCGGTGGCCACCAGCAGCGCCGGAATCTGGGTCACCAGGCCGTCGCCGATGGTCAGGACGGTGTAGCGCTGCAGGGCCTGCATTAGGTCCATGTGAAGAACCAGCATCCCGATGATCAGGCCGCCGACGATGTTGACGAACAGGATGACGAGACCGGCGATGGCGTCGCCGCGGATGAACTTCGTCGCGCCGTCCATGGCTCCGAAGAAGTCCGTCTCGCGCTGCAGGCGGCGCCGGCGCTCCCGCGCCTCGGCCTCCGTGATCAGCCCGGAATTGAAGTCGCCGTCGATGCTCATCTGTTTCCCCGGCATGGCGTCCAGGGTGAAGCGGGCGGCGACCTCGGCCACCCGGCTGGCGCCGTTGGTGATGACCACGAACTGGACGACGGTGATAATGACAAAGACGATGAAACCGACGATGTAGCTCCCGCCGACCACGAAGTGGCCGAAGGCGTCGATGACGTTGCCCGCCTGGGCCTGGCTCAGGATGAGGCGCGTCGACGAGATGTTCAGGGCCAGGCGGTAGAGCGTGACGACCAGCAACAGCGTCGGGAAGGCCGCGAACTGCAGCGGGTCGGTAATGAATAAAGGAATGAGCAGGATCATCAGGCCCAGCGTCAGGCTGACCGTCAGCAGAACGTCCAGGGCCAGCGGCGGAAGCGGGATGATGATCAGGAGGACGATGCCGACGATGAGTCCGGCGATAACCAGGTCGGTCTGGCGCTTCAGGTTCTGCATTGCTGTGGGCGGCACCGGCATCACCTCCTTCAATCAATTCGGCGGCTTCAATAAAGCCAGGCGAAGTTTTTTAAAGAACCTTACGGCGCAGGCGGTAGATCGTCGCCAGTATCTCCGCCACGGCCTGGTAGAGGGCGACCGGGATCTCCCGGCCCACGTCGACTTTCTGGAACAGGGCCCGTGCGACCGGCGGATTTTCCACCAGGGGGATATCGTGTTCCCGCGCCAGTTCGCGGATGATCCGCGCCACCTCGCCCGCCCCCTTGGCCACCACCACCGGGGCCTCGCTCTCCCCCTCGACGTAGCGCAGGGCCACCGCCAGGCGCACCGGGTTGGTGACGACCACCGTCGCCCGGGGCACCTCCTGCCGGATGCGGTTCAGGGCCGCCTGGCGCTGGCGGCGGCGGATCCAGGCCCGCACCTGGGGGTCGCCCTCGGTCTGCCGGAATTCCTCCTTCAGTTCGGTGCGGCTCATCATCAACTGCTTCCTGTAGGTGTACCGCTGGTAGGCGAAATCCAGCAGGGCGAGCAACAGGTACGCCGCGCCGGCGGCCGTCATCAGCTTCAGGACCAGGTCGGCGACGAACCGGTAGCCCGACCCCGGCGTGGCCTCGACCAGGACCATCATCTGCGGGATGCGGGCATGGATCAGGAGGAAAAGCAGGCCGCCGACAACCCCGATCTTGAAGAGCGCCTTCGCCAGTTCCACCAGCCCACGCATGCTGAAGATGCGCTTCAACCCCGAGACGATACTGACCCGCTCCAGCTTCGGCACCAGCACCGCCGGGGCGAAGAGGAACCCCACCTGGGCCAGATTCACCGCCAGGGCGACCACGATGGCGGTCAGAAAGACCGGACCCAGGATACCCGCCAGGAAATGCAGCGCGTTAACGGCCAGCAACGGGGTAGCGGCGTCGGTGACCGTGAACTCCCCCGCGCCTCGCAGGTAGGAGACGAAAAACTCCTCCGCCGCCAGGACGAACCGGTCGCGCGACAGGTAAAACAGCAACAGCAGGGCCAGGAACAGGACGGCGTTGGTGAGCTCGGCGCTCTTGGCCACCTGGCCCTTCTGCCGCGCCTCCCGAATGCGTTTAGGGGTTGCGGGTTCGGTCTTCTGTTGCTGGTCGCCCCAGGCCATCTCAGCCGCTCAACCCCTTAATGAGGATCATCAGGTCGCGGGCCATCGCGTCAAACAGCCGGGTGAGCACGCCCCCCAGGAAGGGGACGGTCACCGCCAGGGTGAAAACACCGGCCATGATCTTCAGCGGGAACCCGAGCATAAAGACGTTGATCTGCGGCACCAGTCGCACCAGCAGGCCCAGCGCCAGGTCGGTGACCAGGACCACCGCGATGACCGGCCCGGCGAGGCGCAGGCCGGCGACGAACATTCCCTGAAAGCCCCGCGCGACGACCTCGGCCGCCGTCCCGGAAAAGACCGCCTCCCCCGGCGGGATAAAGTGAAAGCTGCGATCCAGGGCCAGGATCAGGCTGTGGTGGCCGTCGATGCAGAAGAAGAAGACCACCCCGAGCATGTAGAGGAACTCGGCGATAATCGATGTCTGCGTCCCGAACGTGGGGTCGACCACCTCGGCCATCGCGAACCCGATCTGGAACCCGACGATCTGCCCGGCAACGCGCAGGGCCTGGAAGACAAAGTTGGTGAAAACGCCGAGCCCCAGGCCGACCGCCGTCTCCTCCAGCAACTCCAGGGTGAAACCCAGCGGCCCCGCCGGTAGCTCGCCCGCGACGGCCGCGGCCGCCGGGTAGAGCGCCCCGGCCAGGCCGACCGCCAGGCCGGCCCTGGCCAGTGAAGGGAAAAAGCGCTGGGCGAACAGGGGGCAGGTGAGAATAAAGCCGGTCACCCGCGCCAGGACCAGGAAAAAGATCCCCAGTTGCGTAAAGTCAAACAATCCCCGTTCTCCCCTCAGCCGCCCAACCCGGCGATCCTGCCGAAGTACTCCCCCGCGAAGCGGTTCAGCATGTTGACGTACCAGGGCATCAGCACAAGGAGCGTCAGCAGGATAGCAATGATCTTCGGGACGAAGGTCAGCATCTGGTCCTGGATCTGGGTCGTCGCCTGCAGGATGCTGATGACCAGCCCGACCAGCGTCCCCACGATGAGCGGGGGCGCGGAAAGCAGAAGCACCATCATTAACGCCTGCTGCACCGCTTCAATGGCCAGGGTCGAAGTCATCGTTCGCTCTCCTTATCAGTGGAAACTCTCCACCAGCGACTGCACCACCAGGTACCAGCCGTCCACCAGGACAAACAGCAGGAGCTTGAACGGCAACGAGATCATCACCGGCGGGAGCATAAACATGCCCATCGACATCAGGATACTGGCCACCAGCATGTCGATGACCAGGAAAGGCAGGTAGAGCATGAACCCCATCTGGAAGGCCGTCTTCAGCTCCGAGGTGATGAAGGCCGGGGTGACGACGCTCAGCGGGAGGGTCTCCCGCTCGGGGTCCTCGATCTTCGCCATCCGGATGAAGAGGGCCAGGTCTTTCTCCCGCGTCTGGCGCAGCATGAACTCCCGCAGGGGGCGGGCGGCCGTTTCCTGGGCCTGAACCTGGCTGATCCGGTTGTCAAGGAACGGTTGCACGGCCTGGTCATTGATCTGTTGATAGACCGGCATCATGATGAAGACCGTGAGGAACAGGGCTAAGCCGATGATCACCTGGTTCGGCGGCGCCTGGTTCGTGCCCAGGGCGCTGCGCAGCAACGACAGGACGACGACGATCCGCGTAAAGGAGGTCATCATCACCAGGATGGCCGGCAAGAGCGACAGGACGGTGAGGAACAGCAGGATCTTCAGGCTGTTCACCGTCTCCTGCGGCGTTTCGGCCGTCCCCACCCGCAGGTCGATCCCCGGGATGGGCGCCGGCTGCGCCTGCGCGGCGGGCGCCCAAAGGGCCATCCCGGCCAGCAGTACAACCAGGCATACCAAGGGCCGCCAACAGGCGATCCGCATCCGGTTGTCAAAGACCGTCATCCGGCCCCACCCCCGGGGGGCCGGCGCCTCGACCGCGCCGCCTTAAAGCGGGCGGCCGCCCTCGTCACCAGGCGCTCCAGGCCGCCTTCCAGGCCGCCCGCCCCCTGCAGGGCGTCGGCCGGCAGCGGGTCGGGCAGGTCGTCAAAGGTCTCGACCAGAACCACCGCCCCGTCCTGGTGGGCGAGAAGGTAGTACCGCCCGCCCACGCGGACCAGGGACAGCCAGGCTTTCGGACCCAGGGGGAGCTGCTCCACCAGCCGCATCCGGCGCTGCCTGCCGACGGCGGCGAAGCGCCGCGGCAGGCCGTAACGCAGGACCACGTAGACCAGCAAAAGAGTCAGCGGCAGGGCGATAACCAGGCGGACGAGCGCCCCCCAGAAGCCGGCATCCATTTATGGCTCCCTCCGCCGGTGGCGGTGGGGCGGGTGGACCTGGTTAACGCGGATCACGAACCGGTCGTTGATGACCAGGACCTCACCCCGCGCGAACTTTTGCTCGTTGACCAGCAGGTCGATGGCGTCGCCGGCCACCCGGTTCAGTTCGATGACCGAGCCCTTCTGCAGCCCGAGGATTTCCCGGATCTTGAGGGTCGCCTGGCCCAGCTCGGCCGTGACGTACACCTGGATATCATCAAGGTAGTCAAGGGCGGTCTTGATCCGCCGGCCGTCATCGGGGGGCGTGAACTCAGTGAAGCGTACCTTCTGCACTGTCGTCGGCGCCGATCCCTCGTGCAGCGGCTTCAACAACTCCTGGATCTCATCGTTGGTCATCATCGGTCCGCCGTACCCCCCTATTGCACCAGGAACTCGGTGAAGTAGATCTGCTCCACCTGTCCCTCATGGAGGTACTTGTTGACCTCCTGCAAGAGTTCCCGCTTCAGCAGGTCGGCCTTCGCCGCGTCGCCGATATCTCCGGCCTTCTTCCGGCGCAGGACATCGATGAGGCGGTCCTTTAGCAACTGCTGGTTGGCCGCGATCTCCTCGCCCAGCTTCGGGTTTTCCGGGTAGACCAGGCTCAGGCCGACCCGCAGGTAGCGGCCGCTGTCGGCGTTCTCCAGGTTGACGACGATGGACCCCATGTCCACCACCTGTTGCGGCGGCGGCTTCGGCGTTTTCGGTTCGCCCGACCGGGCGAAGAAGAAGTAGCTGCCCGCGGCCGCTCCGGCGCCCACCAGCGCGATCAGCGCGATGATGAGGATCAGCTTGCCGCCCTTCTTCTTCGGCGGGGCAGGGGTGCTTTCAGGCATGGTCTCTTCCTCTCTGGACACCGTCCGTTGATAGCAGCTTTACATTTCCCTTAAGTGCCGGCTTGCCGTTTTCGGGTAGGGGCGCAGCTCCGGCTGTGCCCGCCATTTATGCGCTGTCCCGGGCGACGCGGGGAGGTCCGCCCCTACCCTTTCACGGATTACGTCACGTTAGTCAGCCGGCTAACGCTTCAGGTTGACCAACTCTTGCAGGAGTTCGTCCGAGGTCGTGATCGACCGGGCGTTGGCCTGGTAGCCGCGCTGGGTGGTGATCATGTTCGTGAACTCCTGCGCCAGGTCGACATTCGACATCTCCAGGTAGCCGGAGCGGATCTTACCGCGGCCCGGAGAACCGGGGGCGCCGTCAAAGGTGGCTAGTGTATTAGGCATTGTTAGGTTCGGTGTAATCTGGTAGAGGTTATTGCCAACTCTGGTTAGGCTCTCTGGATTGGCAAAGGCGCCCAAACCAATCTGGGTACCAACCGCTGGCGCTGTACCTCCATTTATGGTTACATTTCCTAATTCATCTATCTCGACAGAACTAATGTTCTGCGGAGTCGTACTGAGTCTAATAGCGTGAGGGCTCCCGCCGTTAGCGTCAATTACGTATAAACCTTGGGCATTCACCAAGTACCCGTCGGCGTCAACGTAGAAGGTACCATCCCGCGTAAACGAATAGCTGCCGTTTGGAACACCAGTAGCTACGCCGTCTATGGAACTGTTGAGGATAAAGAAACCATTACCTTCAATTGCCAGATCAAGGGTACGGTAGGTAGTCTGTAACCCCCCTTGCGTAAGTAAGAAGTCAATACCTGCCAGATTCACACCTAAGCCGACCATTGCCGGGTTAACCCCCGTTCGGCCAACAGCCTGACTCAAAGTGTCCTGGAAGTTGGCCCTGCCGGCCTTGAAGCCGGTCGTGTTGACGTTGGCGATGTTGTTCGCTACCACGTCCATCCGAGTCTGATGTCCTCTTAACCCCGAGATCCCGGTATAAAGTGACCTGATCATGGAGTCGACCCTCCTTTAGTCTCACTTCTCACTTCCAACTTCCCACTTCTCACATCTCATACCGCCGCTTCGGTCGTTCCGCGGCTTACTGCGGCCTCCCGGAGGGTCCGGCCGCTGTTTGACCGTTGAAAACCATCGCCTGGCTTTGTCAGCCTGTCCAGCACTCAACGGGAGTTTTCGTGCTTGGATAGCCATAAACGGAAGGGGACAACTGTCACATCTCGGGGCGTTGAGTGCTGGATGCTCACGTACCGTTCAGTACGCTCCGCTCCGGCCGGCGCCGTCTTTGGCGCCATGCTCGCTTTTGAACGGTCTCACAGACTTTACCTGATGATCACCGCGCTGTCGATGTTGGTAAACACCCGCTCCGCCCCTTCGCTCCCGTCAACCGCGGTGACCACGGTGCGGTTCTTTACACTGGCCACCAGGGCCAGGTCGCGGTAGATGAGGAGCGAGTCCCGCGCCCCTTTCGCCGCGGCCAGGTCGACGGCCTCCCGGATCTTCGCCAGTTCCGCGGGCGAAAGGCTGATCCGCCGCTCGTCCAGCCGCCGCTGGGCGTGGGCCGAGAACTTGAGGTCCCCGGCGCGGGTCACCCCGGCCAACACGTCCCGGAAGCTCGCGCCCTTGCCATGCAAAGCGGGTTTTTCGACGGGCCTCGACAGCGGGGCGGGGGTGTCGATACGGTCAATCGGCATGGCTACCTGACCTCCACAACCTGGTCGAAGGGGTAGCTTTGGCCGTTAATGACCACTGAGGCGCCCTCTTCGTTCATCGTCACCCGCTCCACGACGCCCTTGACCGTCTCCTCACCGGCCTGCACCGTCACTTCCCGGCCGATGATCGCCGCCGCCTGGGCCAGGGCCTGGCTGCGGTTAAGTTCCTGCACTCTCGCCTCAAGTTCGATCAGGCGCTCCAGGACGCCGTACTGCACGATCTGGTCCATAAAGGCGCCGGCGTCCTGCGGTGCGAACGGGTCGGGGTTGGACATCTGGGCCAGCAGGAGCTTCATGAAGGTGTCCTTCCCCCAGGGGTCCTTCGCCGCCGTACCGCCGGCGGCACCGGTTGAGGTCCCCGATCCCACGGGGAGAAACAGGGAACTGTCCATACTTATCACTTCCTTGGCTCATACCAGGTAGTTCAACCGTTCAGGTGACGCCGGCTCTCGTCCGGGAGTCCCCGGGTCCGGCGCGCTCCAGGTCTCGGGGGGAACGGCCCAGGCCGCCTCGGGCGCCTGCCACCACTGGCCCTGGCCGCGGCCGGGCGAAGCGTCCCCGTGGCCGAGGAAGACCCCGGCCTGTCCGAGCTGCAACTGGTGCTGCGCCAGCTGCTCCCGGAGCTGCGGCAGGACGGCCTGGATGGCGTCCCGCACCGCGCCGTCGGGGGTGAAGAACTGGGCGCTCAGCTCGCCGCGCACCAGGGTCAGCTTCACCGTGACCGGCCCGAGATGCGGCGGATCAACAGCGATTTCCACCCGCACCGGCTGCCCCGGATGGTCGCGCATCTGATCCAAATGGCGCATAACCTGTTGTACCACCTGCGCCGGGCTCAGGCCGGGAGGCGAGTTAAACGTCCCCGCCGGGGGAGGCGCTTGCGCCGTAACGGCGGCCGGGGCCCCGTCCAACGAGCCGGACGGGGGGTGCGCGGAAGCTCCGCTTTCGGATGCGGCCACCGGCTTCGCGGTTACCGCTCCGCCGGAGCCCGGGTCAACGATGACTGTCCCGGCCGGGCGGACGCGGACATCCGCCCCTGCAGGCAGACCGGGGTCCGCCGCTACGCCCGGAGTGAGAGACTCCCGCACAGATTGAGTCTTGCCGGCGCCCGTTGTCCCGTGGCCGCCTGAAGTCGGCGACAGAGAATCACCTGCGGCCGCGGTGGAAAGGGGTATGCTCAAAAGTTCCGCTTTTCCACTTGAACCCGGCGCCGGATTTGACCGCGCTGCAGATGTAGACATGGGCCCGCTCAAAAGCTCGGCTTTATCGCCTGAAGCGGGTGCCGGACTTGAAGGCGTGGTCTTCCCTTCCGAAACCGGTCCACCGGCGCCCCTGGGGTCAACCCCCACGGTTTCAGACCTCAGCCCCGGGTCCCGGGCAACCGGGCCGGATAATGCTGCGGGCTCCGCGTTCCCGGGCGAACCGGGGCCGGGAGCGGTACCGGGGACGCTCGCTCCGGGCGCGTTGGCCGTGGCACCGGTTGCCGTTACCTCAGGGGTACCGGATCCAACCCTTGGGACTATGCCGTCCCTCGGGGCGATCACGGACGTAACGGCGCCGGCAGCCGTACCGGTTGTCGCGCTGGGGGCACTCGCCGCGGTGCCGGCAGCCGCCGGCTGCCCTCCGCCTGCCGCCGGGGCCGGTGAATCGGCTGACGGTGAGTGCCCGCCGGTGACAGGGATGGCCGGTGGGGTTGCCGCGGCGCCTGACGAGCTATCCGGTACAGTACCGCCCGGAGCCATGCCCAACATTAAGGTTTTCCCGGACACCGCCCCCTGTCCGGTGGTGGGTTCCCCAAGGGCGTTTGCCTCCGCCCCCTGCTGGAGCAAGGCTGCGCCGGCAGCCGTACCCGGCGTTCCACCGCCGTAGACCGTACCTGAAGACACACCGGCACCGCCGCCCATGGCCGCGGGCAGGCTCACCGGCGCAACGGGGGCACCAAGCCCGAGCATCTGCGCCAGCAGGGCTTCGAAATCCGCCCCGGCGCCGGGCGTCCCCCGTGCTTCGCCGGTTCCCAAAGCGTCAGGAGCCTGTCCTCCGGACACGAGCCCAATAAACGGCATCATCTCGCTATTTCACCTCCTTCCCGCTGATTTGTATGTCAGCCCGTGAGGAGCGCATGCCGATCTCGTCGAGCGCTTTCTGCTCCCGGGACCGCTGCACGGCCTCAAAGGCTTGACGGCGCTGTTCTTTCAGGTTTTCCAGGGCTTTCTTTTCCCGCCGCGCGGCGACCAGGCTCTGCAGCCGTTGGGCCACGACCTGTTCCTTTACCGCCAGATCCCTGGCCAGCTCCCGCTCCCGGCCCCGCAAGTGCTCACGGTAGATCTGCAGGTGCAGGGCGACGGACAGGTCCAGCGCCTCCGCTTCCAGCAAGGCGGCCTCCAGGCGCAGGCGGGCGGTCTCCAGGGCACGGGCGCGTTCCTCACGCTCCCGCTGCGCGGCCGCCAGGGCCTGCTCGGCTATCTCCTGCCGCTGCGCCCGGTGGCGCAGGACCGGCTCGAGACGGAAGACGAACCGCGCCATCGCCTAGGCTCCCCCTCCGGCAAGAGACGTTAACCGGTCAAGGGTCTGGTCAAACTCCGACACCTCGTCCGGCATCTGGCGCAAGAAGGCCGCCAGGGCGGGATAGACCTCAATCGCCCGGTCCACCGCCGGGTTCGTGCCGGAAACGTAGGCCCCGATGTTGATCAGGTCCTCGCTCTGGGTGTAGGCGGCCAAAAGGCGCCGTAACTCTCCGGCGACGCGCACGTGGTCACCGCCGGCCACGGTGGTCATCAGGCGGCTCGTGCTGTTCAGGATGTCGATCGCCGGGTAGTGGTAACGGGCCGCCAGTTCCCGGCTGAGAACGATATGGCCGTCCAGTATGCTCCTTGTCGCGTCGGCCACCGGCTCCTGCATGTCGTCCCCTTCCACCAGCACGGTGTAAAACCCGGTAATGGAGCCCCGCGGGCTCGTCCCCGCCCGCTCCAGGAGCTTGGGCAGCAGGGCGAAGACCGACGGGGTGTAGCCCCTCGTCGCCGGGGGCTCGCCGACGGCCAGCCCGACCTCGCGCTGGGCGAGGGCGAACCGGGTGACGCTGTCCATAAGGAGCAGGACGTCCTTTCCCCGGTCGCGGAAGTACTCGGCGATGGCCGTCGCCGTGAAGGCCGCCCGCAGGCGGACCAGAGGCGGCTGGTCCGAGGTGGCGGCGACGACCACCGATTTCGCCAAACCGGCGGGGCCGAGGTCGGAGGCGATGAACTCCCGCACCTCACGGCCACGCTCCCCGACCAGGGCGACCACATTTATGTCGGCACTGGCGTGGCGGCAGATCATGCCCATGAGCACGCTCTTACCCACGCCACTACCGGCGAAAATGCCGATGCGCTGGCCGCGGCCGCAGGTCAGGAAGGCGTCGATGGCCCGGATGCCGGTGGGGAGAGCATCGGTGATCAACGGCCGCTCCAGCGGCCCGGGCGGCGGCGCCTGCACCGGTACCTCGGACCCGCCGCGCAGGGGCCGGCCGTCCAGGGGTCGCCCGAGTCCGTCCAGGACACGGCCCAGGAGGCACTCCCCGGCCCGCACGGCCATGCTCCGCCCCCGGGGCACCACCCGGGATCCGGGGCGGATACCCCGCAGGTCGCCCAAGGGCATCAGCAGCGAGGTGCGATCCCTGAAGCCGGCGACCTCGGCCATCACCGGCTCGTCCTGGCCGGGGACGTGGATTTCGCAGACTTCGCCGATGAAGGCGTCGATCCCCAGGACCTCAATCGTCAGGCCGACGACCTTCGCCACCTGCCCCAGCTTCTTCAGGACCGGCGCCCGGCGGACGGCATCGCGCAGGGCACCCGGGTCCGGCAGGTATTCCCGCGCCGGCTCGCTCACGACTCCAGCACCTCCCGCAGGGCCTGCCAGCGGGACTCCACCCGGGCGTCGACCAGCCCTTCGCCGGTATCGACCAGGCAGCCGCCGCGAGTAAGGCTGGCGTCGTCAACGATCCGAAAAACGGCGTCCGGCGCCACCAAAGCCCGCAGCTCGTCCGCCCGCTCCCGCAGCAGGGCGGCGTCTTCCGGGTGGGCGAACAGGATGACCTGCTCCCGGTCGCGCACCTGCCGGACCGCCTCCCGGGCGATGGCCTCGACGATGCCGGGATCCAGGCTCAGCTGCCGGGCGACGGCCTGCTCGGCAATATCCAGCGCCAGGGCGCGGATCTCCCCGTCCAGGGTGGCCAGCGTTTCCCGCCGCAGGTCCTCGGCCGCTTGCACGACGGCCCGCGCATGTTCGCGCGCCGCGGCCAGTTCCTGCTCCATGGCCGCCCGCGCCTCTTCGAGGCCTCGCGCGTAGCCTTCTTCCTGCGCGCGCCGGGCGATCTCCTCGGCCTCGGCGTGCGCCCGTGCCAGGATGGCCTCGGCTTCCGCCCGTGCCCGCGCCAGTTCGGCTTCCGGGTCGGCCGGCGGAGCGGGCCCGTCCGGGCAAGCGCCGGGATCAGAGCCCGGCGCGGCGGCCCTTGAGCAGGGCCGGGTCACCAGGACCAACGGCGTCCGGCCCACAGGCACCCCCCGCATCACATAACGGCTAGGCGACATACCTCGGCCCTCCCTTACACAAGGACGGCGTCCTCCCCACCCCTCGCGATAATGATCTCCCCTGCTTCCTCCAGTGCCCGGATGACTTTTACGATCCGCTGCTGCGCCTCCTCCACGTCGCGCAGGCGCACCGGGCCCATGTAGTCGATCTCGTCCTTGAGCATCTGGGCGGCGCGCTGCGACTGGTTCTTGAAAATGCGCTGGCGCACCTCCTCGTTCGCCCCGCGCAGGGCGACGGCCAGGTCCTTCGGGTTGACCTCGTTGAGAATCCGCTGGATGAAGACATTGTCCAGCTTGATGATGTCCTCGAAGACGAACATCCGCCGGCGCACTTCCTCGGCCAGGGCCGGGTCGTCGGCCTCGAGCTGGTCGAGGATGGCCTTCTCGGTGGCGCGGTCGGCGGCGTTTAAGATGTTCACCAGAAGTTCCACCCCGCCCTCGGCGGTTCGGTCCTCCTGGCTGAAGCTCGACAGCTTCCGGTCCAGGATGCGCTCGACCTCGTCCACCATTTCCAGCGAAGCGCGCTCCATCGTGGCGACACGCTTTGCCACGTCCTTCTGTATGTCCTCCGGCAGCTCCGCCAGGATGCCCGCCGCCTGGTCGGGGTGCAGGTAGGCCATCGTCAAGGCGATGGTCTGCGGGTGCTCGTCCCGCACGAAGTTGAGCAGCTGCCGCGGGTCGGCCTTGCGCAGGGATGAGAAAGGCATGATCTTGCCGGTGGTCATGAGCTTCTTGATGATCTCGTCCGCCTTGTGGGGGCCGACCGCCTTTTCCAGGACGTCGCGGGCATAGCCGATGCCGCCGGTAACAATGAAAGTGCGCGCCTGGTGGAGGTCCTCGAACTCCTTCAGTACCGATTCGCGCTCCTCCGGCTTCACCCGGCCGAGGTTAGAGATGGTGTAGGTGATCTGCTCGATCTCCTGCTCTTGAAAGCCCTGTTTAAGGATGCGGGCGGAAAGGTCTGCACCCAGGGAGACGAGCAGCACCGCCGCCTTTTGCAGGCCCTTGCTCCTCACGGTCGATACGGGCATGGCTTCCCCCTACTCCTCTTTCAACCAGACCTTAATGATGTCGGCCACTTCCTGCGGGCGTTCGCGGGCCAGCTCGCGCATCTTTTCCTCCTGGGCATCGGTGCGCCGCGGCGGGGGCTTCATCGGCCCCTCGTCCTCGCCCGGCTCACCCGGCGCCAGTCCCTCCACCGCCGGCATCGCGGCCCTGCGCCGCCGTCTGAGCATGAACAGCAGGCCGAATACGATAAGCAGCAACAGCCCCGCCGCCCCGGCGATGGCGTAAGTCAGCACACGCCGTTCCTGGGCCTTCTTGGCCGCGGCGGCGGCCTTCGCCTCGTCCTCGGCGAGTTGCTTCTGGTAGGTGTTGTCAAAGCCCATCGCCGAAATCGTGACCTGGTCGCCGCGCCCGGGGTTGAACCCCACCGCCGTGGCCACCAGCTGCTCGATCTCCTGCCTCTTCGCAGGCGTCAGATCCCCGTCGACCACCACGGCGGTCGAGAGGCGCCGCAGGACTCCGGGGGCCTGGACGATGGTCTCCTGCCGCGTGCCGACCTGGTAGTTGCGGGTCGTATCCTCGCGGGTGTATCCCTGGTTCCCGCCGGGCGTTGGCGTCTCATAGCCGAAGTTACCCCCCGTGCCGGCGGTACCTCCCGCGGCGCCGGCCGCCCCCTGCTCCCGGCTGGTCTGCTCGCTGACAACAACACCCTCGCCCTCCGGGACGTTGATCACCGTCTCCGTCCGGGAGAAGTCGAGGTCGGCGCTGACCATGCAGACCGCCTTTCCGGGACCGAGGACGCGCTCCAGCATCTGCTGGACTCTCTTCTCAAGCTCCTTCTCGTAAGAGCGCTTGACCTGCTGCTGTGTCATGCCGGCCGAGGCCACCTGGTCGGAACCTGCCTCATCGCTGAGGATACGGCCCTCCATGTCAATGACGTGCACGTTTTCGGGCTTCAGGCCCTCGACGCTGCCCGTGACGAGGGCCACGATCCCCTGCACCTGCTCCGGTTTCAGCTGCGTAAGGGGCTTCAGTTTAAGGGCCACCGACGCCGAGGGTTCGGGCTGCTCCTCGTCGAAGACCGTCTTTTTAGGGATGACCAGGTGTACCCGCGCCTGCTCGACCTCCTCCAGTTGCACGATCGTCCTCTGCAGTTCCCCCTGCAGCGCGCGCTGGTAGTTGACCTGCTGCTCAAACTCGGTGATCCCCAGCTTCGTCTTGTCAAAGAGTTCAAAGCCCAGCCCGCCCGCGTTCAGAGCGCCGCTGGAGGCCAGCTGAATCCGGGTCTCATAGACCTGGTCGCGGGGGACCTGAACCGTCGTCCCCTGGTCGGTCAGACGGTAGGGGACCTGAAGTTCCTTAAGCTTGGCGACGATGGCTCCCGCCTCGCCCGGCGCCAGGCCCGAGAAAAGCGGCGCGTAGCGGTATTGCCCGATAAGGCCGGCAACGTAGATAACCGCCGCAATGACACCCGCCACGGCCATTCCAAGGGCAATCCGCTGGACCGGGCTGAGTGCCTGCCATCTTTCTCTTGCCCCGGCCGCCACTGCAGGAGTGGCCAACTTCCTTCAGCCCCCTCGACAACCGTCTGTTCCCTTATCTTCCGTCCCCAAGGCTCCCGGCCATCGTGCGCTTATCCGCCGGGGTCACGCCGCGCATTATGACCCCTACGGATTGCTTCCCAATCCTTTTATCCGACTTCCCTTTACACCGGCATGCGGAAGATTTCCTGATAGGCCTCGACCAGCTTGTTACGTGTCTGCACCGTGAGCTGCATCCAGATCTCGGCCTCCTTCATCGCCACCACGACCTGGTGCAGGTCGTCCACCTCGCCGGCCAGGAAACCCTTAATCGTCTCGTCGGCCTTGACCTGCGCCGCGTTTACCTTGTCCAGCGCCTGGCTCAGGAATTCGCCGAAGGACACTCCACCCCCGCCGGCGGCTTGAGCAGCCTTCTGCGCGGCCTGCCCTGCGCCGGGCGGCACGGCCGGGGTCACGTCGTTAATCATATCGTCACTCTCCTCCTGCCCGGTTTTCCCGCAGCCAAAAACAAGAGCTACCCCGACAAGAGAGTAGCCCATCCCCTGCCGGCAACCCGGCCGCCTTAAATCCGTAAAAGAAGACAAAGGCCCGTGGTTTTGCGTCCCCGCCTTTCGACGGGTTTGCCATTGTCGCACAGGGACGTCCGGTGTGGCAGCTCGCGGCCGTCAGTCATATAGCGCTGTAGTGTCCTCCCGTCAGACTAGCGTCCCATCTCCAATGCATAGGATGCCAACTGCTTCGTGGCCTGTAGGGCGGCGGCGTTGGCTTCGTAGGCACGCGTTGCGCTGAGCATGTCGATCATCTCGTTGACGACGTTGACGTTCGGGTACTCTACGTAGCCGTCCGCCCGGGCGTCCGGGTGGTCCGGCTCGTAGGCCGTCCGCGGTGGACCGTCGTCCTGGACGATCGCTGTCACCTGCACCCCGGCGTTCCGCCAGCCGTGCAGCGCCCGCTGCAGCCGCTGGGCGAAGACCACCGTCTGCCGGCGGTAGGGCCCGCCCTGCGGGGTGCGGGTCGTCTCGGCGTTGGCCAGGTTATTGGCCACGATGTCGAGGCGTAACCGTTCGGCGGTCAGGCCCGAGGCGCTGATGCCGAAGCTGTCGAAGTAGCCCACGGAGTTCTACCTCCCTCCGTTGATGACCAAGCTCAGTTTCGCCAGCCGGTCGCCGAGCATCTGGGCCGACGCCCGGTAGGCGATGGTGTTGGTTGCCAGGGAGACCATTTCCCGGTCCAGGTCCACGTTGTTCCCGTCCGCCCGCATGCTGGTCATGCGTACCGGCTCCGCCTCGGGCGTCAGGGTCTCCAGGTCGCCCGCTCCTCCGAAGTGGCGGGGATCGGTGCGGCGCAGCGGCAGCGCCTGCTCGCGTACACCGACCGCCTTCCGGAGCAGCTCTTCGAAGCGGACCTCGGACCTCTTAAAGCCCGGGGTGTTCAGGTTGGCGATGTTGTCGGCGATGACCCTCTGCCGCAACGAGGTGGCTTCCAGAGCCTTCGCCAGGGCCAGGTGCGTCGTTTCATTGAAAAGCTGCACGGTGCTCCCCCCTCAACCGCAATGCATTGCGTGGTCCTGATAGGACCCTGGTCCTATATGAGCTGGGATTGAGGTCCTAACATAATTAGTCTGCGTTGCCAATGAGTGGATATGTATTGTATTTACGACAGTTCTCGGGAATTTCCTGCCGCTTTTGCCAGCAAATTATGCCGCGTTTTGCAACGACCCACCCAAATCCTTAACATGCAATCGAAGTCACATGGATAGGATTCAATAGCTATTCCAACTTTTTCTGATAATACGACTTTTCTCCCTAATTTCCTGCATATCTTTTCTAAAGTTTTGGTTAAGCCTTTCCGATTATCGAAGTTTTGGAGAGAAGATCTCTTAGCGGCGGTAATACAGGATGACCTTCCGGACGGCCCGGATAACGTCTTCCACGTCACGGTCGGTCATCGCCGGGAAGAGGGGCAGGGTGAGGACACGGCGGTAGAACTCCTCGGCACGCGGCGCGGGTGACGGCTCCTCCAGTGTGCAGACGTTGACGTTGCTGTTCAGGAGCCAGCGGTAGTAGGGGTGGGTGTGGACGGGGATGTAGTGGACGTGGACGCCGATGTTCTCGGCGCGCAGGGCGAGAAAGACAGTGCGCCGGTCGGCGCGCAGGTGCTCCGGCCGCAGGGCGAGGACGTAGAGATGCCAGGCCGGCTCGGCCTGGGCGGGGTCGGGCCAGAGCGGCGTCTCAACCTCCGGCAGGTCGGCAAAAGCTTCATTATATAAGGAAACGATCTCCCGGCGGCGGTCCAGGAAGCGGTCCAGCTTAGCCAGCTGGGAGAGGCCCAGGGCGGCCTGCAGGTCGGTCAGGCGGTAGTTGTACCCCAGTTCCTGCATCTCATAGTACCAGGGGCCGTGGTCGTCCAGCATCCTCTCCGGGCGGCGCTCGATCCCGTGGTTGCGGAAGAGCAGGAGCCACTCATAGAGTTCCTCCGAGTTTGTCGTCACCACCCCGCCCTCACCGGTAGTGACGTGCTTCACCGGGTGCAGGCTGAAGACCGTCATGTCGCTCAAGCTCCCAACCGGCTGCCCCCGGTACGTCGCCCCCAGGGCGTGACAGGCGTCCTCGATCACGATGAGGTTATGTTCGGCGGCAACGGCGTGGATCGCGTCCAGGTCGCAGGGCCGCCCGGTGTAGTGCACCGGAATGATCGCTTTGGTGTTCGGTGTGACCTTCGCCCGGACCTCGTCCGGGTCGATATTCCCCGTGCGGGGATCGATGTCCGCGAAGACCGGCATCGCTCCCACGTAGCGGACACAGTTCACCGAGGCGGCGAAAGTCATCGGCGTCACGATGACCTCGTCCCCCCGCCCGAGCCCGGCGGCCAGGCAGGCCAGGTGCAGCCCCGCCGTCCCGCTGGAGACGGCGACCGCGTAGCACGCCCCTACCCGGGCGGCGAAGGCCTCCTCGAACTCCCGGATCTTCGGCCCCGTCGTCAGCCAGTCGCTCCGCAGCACCGCCGTCACGGCGGCGACGTCGTCCTCGTCGACCCACTGCCGGGCATAGGGCAGGTAAGTCTCCCGCACTGGTTGTCCACCCGCGAGGGCGGGGAGATCGTCAGGCATCAGATCACTCTCAACTCCTTCAGGGCGGTTACGCCCGGCGGCTGGGGGTCCTATCGTTGCGCGATAGACGCCCTCACCACCTGCGAGGCCATTCTAGCACGCCCCACGCCCGGTAGCAACATATATGCCGAATATGGATCGCTACCAGACTGCAAGCTCTTCCACCGGGCCGCCTTTCCGAAGGCCTCTCTACCACGGTCTAATCCGCGAAGTTCTTCCGCACAGTCTCTTGCATTTTGATATTAATATTAATATAATAGCTGCAGGATGCAGCGGTAATCATATGGGGAGGAGTGCCCTTGACGAAACGTCAGAGCCGAGGATTCAAAGTAATCCGGAGTTGCCTGGAAGAAGAGGCCCATAAATGGAAACACATAGCAGTAACCGAAGAGGTAATGACCTACATACTCTCGTTGGATGTTAGAGTTGCGGTAAAGGTGATCAGATCTATTACCCTACTCGACGATCTGGGAACACAGTTACCAGACGATTATGTCCACTTTATCGGCAACATACGTGGTATTCGCCTCTGGGAATTGCGAACGCGTTTCCACAACTTCTATGAGCGGATCTTATTCGTGAGACACAGAGGCCGTTTCTATCTCCTGCTGAGTGCTTTCAGGAAAACAACCGACAAGGTCCCACGCGAAGAAATCGAACGTGCGATCCGTATCTTACGAGAATACGATAGTGATAACGAAGTATAGGTATTAGCGATATAGATGATTTCATAATATCGCCCCGCTGCATCCTGTTGTTTAATCTTTTGTGAAGGACGATGAGACGATGAGGACACCACTTACTGGTTGTGACTTTGCCGAGCGGTTGAAGAAACAAAGACCAGATATCCTAACTGAGGCCCAAAAAGACCAGCGAGAGTGGAGCATTGTTAGAGCAATTATCAAAGAACGTGTTAGGCGTGGTTTGACACAGGCTCAGTTAGCCGAAATGGCCGGTGTACGCCAGTATCAGGTTTCTAAAATCGAGCGTGAGCAAATCGGCAATTGGTCGACGTTACGCAAAATCATGCAGGCATTAGATATCAGTCTTGTTGCTCTCGCCCCCGGCGAGAGATATGCCATTTTGAAAAGCCCCGTAGTCTCTACTAGACCGAAGAGGCTGCGGCGCTTGAGCCGCCCACAAACCCCGGATTCCCCTGCCACGTCGCCAGCTGGCCGCTCGTGACGGGGCGTCACCGACAGCCCCTTGACAAGACGCGGCTAAGAAAAACTACGACCGGGCCAACGATAAGATAGCCTCAATCACGGTGTGGTACTGGTTAGATCTTTGAAGATAGTTAGGATGGTATGTTCTGAAGGTCTTTGGGGGCAAACATTGGTGTATAAGTCTAGATAGTTTCCTTACTTCAAAGCCGTCTACATCCGCAAATTGGACCTCACTAAACGTGGCTTGAATTCTGCTGTCGTAGTAAGGTCCCGTAAAGAAGACTATAATATCGGGCTTTAGTATTTTAATCTCGCTTTCGAGGATAGGATAACACCCGCAGATCAAATCTTCCAAAATGGGGTCCGGTCTTTTCCCTCCTTGGTCAACTTTCACAAGGTTGTTCCATACAAAAGCACAGTCGCCGGTAGCGTTAATTCCTTTGGCCAGTTTATGGGCCACCCTCCAGAAAGGGCTACGCACATAATCCTTCCCGAGGTTAAAATCCCTGTATCTCGAAAGCAACGTGGCCACTGGGTCATTCCCCAGGCCTTGACCAAAGCAGCCCCACCAGCCAAAGGTTTGTTGTCCCACGATCATCAACTTGACAGGAGATGAGAGGTACGAATCCGGAACATCGATCAATAAAGGGTTTGATAATTGTAGCCTGGAAGGATCGATTCCCTTTAGGGAATTACCCAATGCGGACAAATACTCATCATAGACTTTACGAAGCATCCCGGTTCAAACCTCCATCCACCCAAACTCCCAGCCCAATGCAGTCACTAACAAGGGTACCGGGCCTATACCCAGAGTCCTTATCTCATCTTGTCTGCAAATCTTTGCCGGTTAGCCTACCAATTAATCGCGACTTACTCACGCTGCGTCGCCCCTTAGCTACTCCACTTTCCAAGCATCAGCACCTGCGCTAAAGCCAGGTCAACCTCATCATCGATGTCCACCGATCGCATACGCGGCATAACGTAAGCATAAGTTCGAGGGCCATACCAACTGTCGCGCTCACGGATGAAACCCCACCGGGCCAGATAGATGGCGCCGTTCAGCCGGTAGCAGACAGGTAACTGCTGGCGGTTTGTAGGCAGGTCGGGGCGTAGAAAACCGTCGAGGCAACCATCTGCAGGTAATGTGTTGCACCACCAGGGGTGATGGTCTACCTCGCAGACCGAGACGACCGCCTCGGCCCGTCGCTCAATGAACAGGTCGAGCGCCCCCCGGATGTCATCGGCGGTCCGCAGGGGGCTCGTCGGTTGCAGGAGCATCACGGCGTCGTAAGCCCGCCCATCTTTGTCCAGCCAGGCCATGGCGTGGTGCAGGACATCGATCCCACGGGCGGCATCCGTCGCCAGCTCGGCGGGCCGCAAAAAGGGAACATTGGCGCCGGCATCCTCCGCTACGCGGGCGATCTCCTCGCCGTCGGTGGAGACCAGTATCTCATCGAACACACCGCTCTCCCTGGCCGCTTCGATGGTATGGACAATTAATGGTTTTCCGGCCAGCAGCCTGAGGTTCTTCCCCGGCAGGCCTTTCGATCCGGCACGCGCCGGGATCAGGCCCAGCAGCGATAAACCACGGTACATTGCTACACCCCGTCTATTGACTCAAATACCCGCAATGTCTGCTGGTACTCGTCCCACTGGCCGATGTCGAACCAGCGGCCATGGTGGGGATAGACACCAGTTTTCAAACCCCGGGCCTGCACCGCCGCGATCAGGTCGGGCATGTCCAGCCGCGTGTCCGGGGGCACCAGTTCCAGGACCGATGGTTCCAAGACGTAAAGGCCGGTGTTCACGAGGAAATGAAAGTTCGGCTTCTCCTCAATGCGGAAGGACCCGTTCTCAGGTCTCAGCACACCGTAGGGCACAACGAATTCTTTAAGCGCCCCCACGACGGTCAAGGCGTGGGCGTGTTCCCGATGGTAGTCCAGTAGGTGCGTCGCATCTAACTCCACGATGATGTCACAATTAGTCATAATGAAGCTGTTACTGACCGAATCACGCAGCATACTCAGGGCGCCGGCAGTACCGAGGGGCTCCTTCTCTTCAACGAAGTCCACCCCGTAGGGACGTCCGGCGCCATTGGCAAAGTACATCCGTACGATTTCCGCCTTATAGCCGAGAGAGAGAATAAACCGGCCGAACCCCTGGGCATGGAAGCGGTCGATGATTACCTCCACCATAGGCTTGTCGCGGAGGGGGATCATCGGCTTGGGGAGTATCCTGGTGAAGGGATCCAGGCGCGTGCCCTGCCCGCCTGCCATAATGACAACGGCCTCCGGGCGTGCCTCGACCCGCGGCCGGAAGAGGTCCTGCCAGACCACCAGATCCATTACTCGGCCAGTCTGATCCACGATCGGCACGTGCCGGATACTATGGCGGACCATCAACCGCCTGGCGGCGTCAAGGGGTGTTCCCACAGGCAGCGTTATCGGACGGGGGTTCATCACGCTGGCAACGGGGGACCTTAAGTCCACGCCTTGGAGCAGAGCCCGGCGGACGTCCCCGTCGGTCAGGGTACCAACCAACCGCCCGGTGCTATCGATAGCAAGCAGGATCTGGAACGCCGCCTCGTCCATCTGCTGCAGCGCTTGAGCTAGGGCCATGTGCGGAGAAACCTGCGTTTTTTCCCAAGTAGCCGGCATCAGACCATCTCCCAGGTCAAAACGGTATCCGCAGGGATATCCACTCGTGCCCGCCGGCCGATCACTATGTCCCACATCGCCGGAGGGATACCCGTTCCGGGGCGCTTCAAGGTGAGGTTATCAGCCGTGATGAGTTCTCCAGCCACTATATGGCGCGCTGCAACCAAGCTGCGCCGGGCAGCACGTATCGTATCGCGCTCAGCCGGTGTAGCTCGTTTGAAACCGTCCCCCAATGCCGCTTCAACGTGACGGATCGCCCGGACCATCGCCGTCAACTCGCCCGGCTCCAGGGACGCCTTGTGGTCCGGTCCTTCAAGGTTGCGGTCCAGTGTAAAATGCTTCTCCACGACCCGCGCCCCCAGGGCCGCAGCGGCCACCGCCACCTCAAACCCGGGCGTATGGTCGGAATAGCCCACCGGCACTCCGAAGGCCCGTTCCAGCGTCACCATCGCCCGCAGGTTAACATCCTCGTACGGCGTAGGATAACTTGACGTACAGTGAAGTAGGGTTACATCTTGGGCCCCGGCCTCACGGACCACTACTAGAGCCTGTTCCACTTCGCCCAGAGTCGCCATGCCGGTCGAAACAATAACCGGCTTCCCTTTTCCGGCGATATACTCAAGCAGTGGATAATTAGTCAGTTCTCCCGAACCAACCTTAAAAAGAGGAACCCCCAAGTCATACAACAGGTCTACACTTTGATAATCGAACGGAGTCGATAAAAACATAATCCCCGCTCGGTCACAGTACTCTTTCAACTCCCGGAAGGCTTCCCCAGACAGCGCCAGGCGCCGGATCATCTCAAGCTGGGACTCGTCCCGATCCGGCATGTTGGCCTGCTGGTAAGCCGCCCGGGCCGCCCCCGCCGCAACCAACTGCTCGGGAGCGAAGGTCTGAAACTTTACCGCATCCGCCCCGGCCTCCCGAGCCGTGTCAACCAGTCGCCGCGCAAGTTCGGGGTCGCCGTTATGGTTCACGCCACCCTCAGCGATGATGAATACCCGATCTTTACCGACCAAAGCTCTCCACCTCTTCCGGAGACGGGAAGTCAAGCTTCTTCTCCAGCAACCGGCGGTCTAAAGGTATCTCCTCCAGCACTTTGATGACCCGTCCACTCACGTTGCCGTCACCGTAAGGATCGTAAGGGTTCACTACATTATCCAGCCGCCGCCGGAACTCCTCGTCGTAGAGGGCCCGGCGGATGCCAGCTATAATCTCCTCAACTGTACACGAAACGTCGATCACGCTGTCGGCCCTAATGCGACCCTTCTGGCGGTCGCCGATATTGACCGTCGGCACTTTGAGTGAGGGCGCCTCAATGATTCCGCTGGAGGAGTTCCCCACCACCGCAACTGCTCTACGCATTAAGCCCAGGTAGCCGCGAGAACCAAGACTCTTCCGCAGGATTACATTCGTCCGTCCGGCGGCGTATTCTTCCCATGCCTCCACAATCGCCCGGAAGCCGACCTCCGTCCCGGGATAGGTGATCACCTGCTGGAGATCCGGGAACTGCCGGAGGGCGTGAATGAGGGAAGACACCTGTCCCCTTGTATCAGTATCACTAGTGAGTGTTTCCGGATGATAGGTGACGAGCAGCGTGGGACGATCCGGGTCGATTCCAAATTCGCGTCGGAGTTCGTCGGCACCGGCAAAATGTCCTCGCAGGATGTTCTCAACCCCAGGAGCCCCTACGACATGTATCCGCCAGGCCTCCTCCCCCATCCGCCGTATGCGCCGGCCGTATTCAATGGTGCTGGGGAAATGGATATGGGCCATTTTTGTGATGGCGTGGCGAACCTGCTCGTCGATTGCCCCCTCGGTTGCCTCCCCGCCACAGAGGTGGGCAAGGGGCACCCGATGGAGCAGCGCCGCCAAGGCGGGGATGAACAATTCGTACCGGTCTCCAAGGAGGAGGACAATATCCGGGCGTTCACTGTCAAAATGGGAGGCGATTTCAATCAATCCGACACCGACGAATCTCGCCAGAGTTCCAGGACAATCAGACGCCGGAAGGTTTTCGATGCGCACCGCGACAGGAAAACCGTCCCGTTCTATCTCCCGTACGGAGAAGCCGGACCAGGGCGCCAGGTGGGCCCCCGCCACAACCAGCCGCAATTCCAGGGTCCGTGACTCTGCGATGCGCTCAATGACCGGGCGGAGCAGACCATATTCGGCCCGGGTCGCCGTGAAGACCATCACCCTGCGCACTTAGGCCTCATCCCTCAGTACACGTAAAACCCGCGCCGGATTCCCGGCCACCACGGTCCACGGGGCGACGTCACGTACCACCACGGCGCCGGCGCCGACCACCGCCCCTTCACCAATGGTCAACCCCTGGATGATCGTGGCACCGGCGCCTACGTGGGCCGTGTCGCCAACCCTCACGCCGCCGCAGAGAACCGCTCCCGGGGCTACATGCACGTGGTCACCGAGCCGGCAGTCGTGGTCGACCACCGCCCCTGTATTAATTAAAACGTTTGTACCACAGATTACGCCGGGGTTAACGGTCGCACCAGCAGCCACCACCAACCCCTCCCCCTGCTCAAGGTCACCGCCAACAACAGCTCGCGGGTGAATGAGCGGAGGGAAACGATAACCTATAGCCTTAACCCTGGTAAACAAATCCTTCCGCTTGTGGTTGTCGCCAACCGTGCCGACCCCGAGGGCCGCCAGCGCAGCCTCCCCGCTCTCCAACAGGGCCGGCAAAACATCGTCCTTTCCAAGATAAGCAATGTTATACCGTCCAATGTACGACGGGCCATCAAGGGCCACGACACCGACAACCTCATATGCACCTATGGAAAAGAGAATATCGAGGACAACCCGGGCATGTCCTCCGGCGCCGATTACGACAATGCGTGGGCGAGTCATCTTCGTCGCCAGTCCTTCAGGGCGTCGCAAACTTCACGGACGTCCCGGGCGGTCAGAAAGCTGGCGCTTGGCAGGTTAATCCCCCGTCTATGCAGTTCCTCGGCCACCGGGCACCTATCAAAGGTGTATCCCCTGTAACACGGCTGGCGGTGCAGGGGCAAGAACAGCGGGCGCACTTGGATGCCCCGGGATAATAGCCTTTCCATGAGTGAGCGCCTGCCCTCACCGTACTCCTTCTCATCTAGCAGGATTGAAAAGAGCCACCAGTTGCTTTTGGCCTCACGCTGTTCTTCCTGCCAAGCCAACCCCGGCACATCCCGCAACAGTTCCCGGTAGAGAGCGGCATTGTGCCGCTTCGTGTCCAGGAATGCCGGCAGCCGTTCCAATTGTGCCAGGCCTAAGGCGGCCTGCAGATTAGTTAATCGGTAGTTGTAGCCGATTTCTTGATGCTCGTACTCTAGGGATCCGGCGGCCCTTCCCTGGTTAACCAGCAGCCTGGCCCGTTCAGCCAGGGCCGCGTCATTGGTGACAAGCATCCCCCCCCCGCCGGTGGTGATCACCTTGTTGCCGTTGAAGCTGAAGATACCCATTTCCCCGAAGGTGCCTACATGCCGATCGCCGATTGTCGATCCCAGGGCCTCTGTGGCGTCCTCGATAAGGTGGATGCCATGGCCCTGCGCTATCTCCCGCAGGGCGACCATGTCCGCCGGGTTGCCGTAGAGGTGGACCGGAATAATGGCACGAGTGCGTGGGGTAATCGCCCGCTCCACGGCCCGGGGATCGATGTTCCAGGTCCGCGGGTCGACATCGACCACCACCGGTGTCGCCCCAGCATAGATCACCGGGTTCACGGTGGCGATGAAGGTCAGGGCGGGGACAATAACCTCATCTCCCGGTCCGATGCCAAGCAACCGCAGAGCCAAGTGCAGACCGGCCGTACCGTTGACTGTAGCGACAGCGTGCTTCGCCCCCACGTAGCGGCTGAAGCGCCGTTCGAACTCGGCCACCAGCGGCCCGGCCGACGAAACGAAGCCGCTGTCCAGGGCTTCGAGGACGTAGCGCTTCTCCAGTTCGCCGATATTCGGCCAGTCCAGCGGGATGCGGATTTGAGAGTCCATAGGCGTACTCCTATACGTTATAGAGGTCGGCCTTGTAGAGGTGGCGGTTGTCCCTGAACCAGTCCGCCGTGCTCCGTAGCCCCTCCTCCAGGCTGTACCGCGGCGTCCAGCCGGTCAACTCCCAGGCCTTGCGGTTGTCGCCGCACAACCGCCCCACTTCACTCCGTTCGGGACGCACGCGTGCGGCGTCCCCTTGGACCGGGATTTCAATGCCCATTACCCGCCCGATGGTTTGCACCAGGTCCGCGATGGAAATCTCCCGGCCGGTGGCCAGGTTCACCACCTCGCCCACCGTATTCTCGGAAAGGCCGACGGTGATGAAGCCCTCCACCGTGTCCCGGACGAAATTGAGGTCGCGCGTGGGGGCCAGGTTGCCCAGCCTGACGGGAAACCGACCCGCCAGGGCCTGGGTGATGATCGTAGGGATGACGGCCCGTGCCGACTGCCGCGGGCCGTAAGTGTTGAAGGGCCGAACCACGACCACCGGCAGCCCGAAAGACCGGTGGAAGGAAAGCGCCAACTGGTCGGCGGCGATCTTGGTGGCCGCGTACGGGGACTGCGCCTGTAAAGGATGCTCCTCGTCAATTGGTATGTAGCGTGCCGTTCCGTAGACCTCGGATGTTGAGGTGTGAATGACGCGGACCCCTTCCTCACGAGCCGCTTGAAGAATGTTATAGGTTCCTTCGACGTTCGTTCTAATGTATGCCTGGGGCGATCGGTAGGAGTAGGGGATACCAATTAGAGCCGCCAAGTGAAATACTGTCTCTACGCCCCGCATCGCGTCACGGACGCTGTCGTAGTCCCGAATGTCGCCTGTATACACTTCCACTTCTCGGCGACACGGAACATTCTCCAGCCAGCCCCAGTCATTCCGGGCATTGTAACGGACAAAGGCCCTAACCTTGTAGCCTTTATCTACCAGTGCCTCGACAAGGTGTGACCCGATGAAGCCCCCCGCGCCGGTCACCAGGACCTGCGTTGCCACCGTACAACCCCTTTCGTTGGCTCGCTCGACTGTTCTTCTCAGTTCGACATATTCTTCCCCTAAACCTTCTCCTGCCCCGCGAAATTAGGTGACAAGGAGTGCTAAAGAAAGTCCTGTGGAACCCGATATAAAAAACGAGGGCGTCACCAGGCTTTTGGTACCATCGGCGGCCGACGATTACCAAATAAAAAAGGCGACACTCTCGCAAGCGCTTAGCTACATTCTACCTAGAAAAAGGAGGAGAGCAAAGGGTGATTATCAACCATAATATCAGCGCCCTGAACGCTTGGCGTGGGCTAACCAGTACAAATACGGCCCTTACCAAGTCATTGGAAAAACTGTCATCTGGGCTGCGGATCAACCGCGCTGCCGACGACGCCGCCGGGCTGGCCATTTCTGAAAAGATGCGCGGCCAGATCCGCGGGTTGAACCAGGCCATTCGCAACGCTCAGGACGGGATCTCCCTCATCCAAACTGCTGAAGGTGCCTTGAACGAGTCCCATAGCATTCTGCAGCGCATGCGGGAACTGGCTGTACAGTCTGCTAATGACAGCAACACGGATGCCGACCGGAAACAAATCCAGGATGAAGTATCCCAGTTGATAACGGAACTAAACCGTATCGCTGACACAACGGAGTTCAACACACAGGTGCTAATGAGCGGGGGCTTCAGCGGTACCGGGAATGGTCTTACATTCCATATCGGCGCTAACTCAGGTCAGACGCTAATTCTAAAGATTGGCAACATGAAAGCAGGTGCTTTAGGCGTTAGCGGTCTTAGTGTTTCAACCCTGGCAAACGCCAGTGCGGCTATCTCCAAAATTCAGAGCGCTATCGATAAGGTCTCCACTCAGCGGTCGGCCCTTGGTGCCGTTCAGAACCGCTTGGAGCATACTATCGCCAACCTGGGAGTTGCTTCGGAGAACCTATCCGCCGCTGAGTCCCGTGTTCGCGATGTGGACATGGCCCAGGAAATGATGAACTTCACCAAGACCCAGATCCTGGTGCAGGCCGGCACGGCGATGCTTGCCCAGGCAAACATGTCCCCGCAGGCAGTTCTCAAGCTTCTCGGTTAGCCCAAAGTTTTGAAATGCAGGGGGCTAGGGCCAGCCCCCTGCATTATCTTATTTCTTAGGTCAAAGGAGTAATTGAGCCCTATGACCTTACCACATGAAACTTCAGATGTCGTGAGACATGTAATCGAATTTCTACCTACTCTTCGCATGGCCACAGAAGAGATTTCCGGTCTGTTGATGGAGGGCAATACAACACGTGCAATGCGTGGTTTGGCGGAACTGGTGACTGGACTGCAGGAACTGCACAAGGGGTTAGAGCTACTCTCCTTTGCTTATGGTTCTGGTTCGCCGGGTCTCAACAATTGTCGCATTCGTTTGGAAGCCCTTTACCCGCTGATGCTTACGGCTGTCGAAGACGAAGACCCAGTAGCACTCAGTGACCTCCTTAGTTATGAACTGGTACCGACCTTAGAGGCTTGTGCCGTTAGTTTACGGAGTAGTGACGATAATGACTACAACAGTCCCGACAATTGAGGTTCTTTCTGCCAAGAACGGACAAGTGACCGCCCGTGCACATATTAAAGACGTACGTACGATATGGTTGCATAGTGCCTACGATCCCGGCCGGGAGGCTGTCTCACTTGTCAGTAAGCATTCTCTGATTCGTGCCGGAGTAATCATTGTACTCGGCCTCGGCCTTGGCCATCATGTAGTTGAAGTTCTCCGGCGGATCGGGGAAAGGACACCTGTGCTGGTGGTCGAACGCAACAATGAGATGAAGCAACTTGCTCAGAGGCACAATCGTTCTTTAGTTTGGGAACGATTTACCGTAGCCAGCAATGAACAGGAAATCAAGGCCTTCTTATACCGCCATAAGGACTGCCTTAAGGGTCAAGAGCTAGTGGTCATTGAACATACGGCATCCCTCCAGTTGGACTTACACTATTACGGAGAAATGCGAAAGCGGATCCGTGATTATGTATCCACTTTGGTCGTTGAATTAGCCACAGGGAAGAATTTAAACCGTTTCATTCATGAGAACGTATTTGCTAACCTACCAGGGATAATCCATGACCCCGGGATTACCGCAATTACTGATATTTTCAAGGGGAAGCCCGCAGTTATTGTTGCGGCCGGGCCTTCACTAAATAAAAATATTTGCTTATTAGCTGAAGCCAAAAACAAAAGCGCTGTTATTTGTGTAGGAACGGCTCTTAGGGCGATGTTAGCGGAAGGGTTGCATCCGGACTTCGTAGTCACACTTGATCCAATGGAGGCGAACTACCGACTCTTTACCGGTCTAGACCCTACGGAAGCTTTCCTATGCTATGAACCCCAAACCCATCCGAGAATCCCCCCCTTGTTCGCCAAACGACGGTTTGTATTTAATTCTTTTGGTAATCCTTTACAACTCTGGCTCAGTAGCCTTTATGGCAGCAAGGGTTATGTCGAGCCTGGAGGGTCAGTTGCTATTGCCGCTTTCGGTATTGGCCTCATCCTGGGATGCAACCCCATCGTTTTTGTAGGCCAAGACCTGGCTTACACCGGTGGGTTCAGTCATGCCGCAGGTACAGTCTACGAAGGCCGGCGGGTACAAGCACTTGAAGGACGGCTAGATCACCTTGAGGTTCCGGCTATTAACGGGGGAAAAGTCTGGACATCCCGTGCCATGCATGGCTTTTTAGTTCGTTTTGAGGAGCTTTTCGCCCTACATAACGATAGGTTGATTATTGACGCAACGGAAGGAGGAGCATTGAAGCGCGGCACAAAAGTGATGACCTTCCGGGAGGCGCTGGACACCTACTTCACCGAGGAGGTGCCGGCTCTGGAGATCATCGCCGCGAAGCACCGCGAGGCCTCGCAGCCGCGGCCGGAGGTCTCGGCGCGGGTACGCGAGGAACTGGAGACGACTCTCGAAGAATACCGCGCCTGGCTGCCTCTCCTGGAAGAGGTGGTGTCCACGGCGCAGGGCATCGTAGACCTCGCGCGGGTCCTGCACGTCACGCCGGAGGATGCGTCCGGCGACCGTTTCGCAGCCGGCTCTGCGCGTCATCTCCAGGAGGAGGCCGCACGGCTGAACGCCCTTTTGAAACAGGCGAATGCCGGGGCAAAGTTGATTGACCTCCTCAGCCTGCTGACCTTTGACGTCCACCTGGCGAAGGGGCCGGGAGACGAGGCTCGGCTGCTGGAACAGGTGCAGCACATCCTCAAGCTATATGGCAGCTACCAGAGCGCCACAAAGACGATGATCGGCCAGTTGCAGAAGACTCTGGCCACCCTCGAAATGCCAGAAGCGAATCCGGTCTTGGAAGGAGCGGTGAACCAATGAGCGCGGCGATTGGAGAGGTGCGCCGTATCGAAGCTGCCCGGACCGTTGAGACACTTCCCCATCCCCCGGAGGGCCGCAGTCCGGGTCAACGTCCGGTTGGCGGGAATAATCAGCAACTCCCCGGGCACCCCGGCAGCGCTTCCGCTAATGAAGAGCTTTCCCCCGCCCTGGAGAAGCTGGCCAAAACCGCCCCTGTCTTTGACTGCCGCTTCCACTTCCGCATTCACGAGGCCACGAAGCGGGTAATGGTTCAGGTAATCGACCAGGAGACCGGCGAGGTCTTAAACGAGATCCCGCCGGAGAAGATCCTGGACCTGGTGGCACAGATCCAAGAGCTGGTGGGGCTCCTGGTAGATAAGAAGGTTTAAAGGAGGGGTCAGCGGTGACCACTTATTTCAGCCCCGTGAACCGTATGACCGGCCTGGCCTCGGGCCTCGATATCGACCAAATCGTGCAGGACCTGATGCGCGCGGAGCGGGCACCCCTTGACCGCCTGCTCCAGCAGAAGCAGATCATGGAATGGCAGCGGGCCGATTACCGGAGCATTAACCAGGTGCTGTACGACTTCCGGACGAACCACGCCTTCAACCTGTCGCTGACCAAGACCTTCCAGGCCTATAAGGCCACGTCCAGCAATGAGGCTGTGGTTACGGCCACGCCGGGAAGCGGCGCTCAAACAGGTACTTATAATATCACCGTGCACCGCCTGGCCCAGGTCGCATCCGACATTAGTAGCGATACCCTTTCCGCCGACCCCGTTAACAACAAAATCGATCCCACGCAGACCCTCGACAGCCAGGCGGCAAAGTTTCGCGTCGCGATGAGCGGTACGAGTCACCAGTTTTCCATCACCACCTATAAGCCTGACGGGACCCCCATCACCGAAAGCTTTACCGTCGATAGTACGACGGACAGCCTGAATGACGTCCTCGCCCGCATCAACGCCAAGTCTTCTATTCTGGGCGTGACCGCCTTCTACGAGTCCAGCACCGACAAGGTCGTGATCTCCACCACCCGGACCGGCGACTATGCCACAAACGAAATCGAAATCTCCGATGTTACGGGCAACTTCGCCCTGGGTACCCTGCAACTGGCGGCCACGGCGCAGGGCACCGACGCCCTTGTAGATATCAACGGGCTGACCGGTATCAAGCAACATGAAAACACCTTCACCCTAAACAATGTGACCTTCAACCTGGAAGGCACCTCTACCGACGCCGTCCTCGTCACGGTTGCACGAGATAACGAAGCAATCTTTAACACTATCAAGATATTCGTCGAGCAGTACAACGCCACCCTGGACAAGCTCTACGCCGAGCTGAAGGAGGAACGCTACCCGGACTATCTCCCGCTCACGGACGACCAGAAGAAGGAGATGTCCGACCGGGAGATCGAGCAGTGGGAGGAGAAAGCAAAGAGCGGCCTTTTGAAGGGCGACGCGCTGTTGAATGACATAACCTACAAGCTCCGCAACGCCCTGAGCACGCCGGTAGCCGGGGCCGACCCGACGCTGGACCGCCTCTTTGACCTGGGTATTACCACCGGCGGGTACTGGGAGGGCGGCAAGCTGTATATCGACGAGACCAAGCTGCGCGAAAAGATTGCGGCCGACCCCGACGCGGTGGCGAACCTGTTCACCAAGAGCAGCGATGTCTATGAGGAACAGGGCCTGGGAGTGCGCCTTGCGTACGAACTGCAGAACGCCATCGACCGCTTGAGCGATAAGGCCGGCAGTGTTTACACTTCGACTCTTTATGACCAGAGCTACCTCTCCCGCTCGATCCGCGAGCTGAACGACCGAATCGCGGCCACCGAGGACCGGCTGGCCCAGATTGAGGACCGTTACTGGCGGCAGTTCACGGCCATGGAGCAGTACATCGCGCAGATGAACGCCCAGGCGAGCTGGCTGACTCAGCAGTTCAGCATGTACGGAGGTTAAGCCGTGATGAATATGCCAAACCCCTACCAGCAGTACCGCGCGAACAACATCCTGACCGCCGATCCGGGCCGCCTGGCACTGATGGTCTTCACCGAGGCGGCGAAGGTCACCCGCCAGGCGGCCGAGGCCCTCGGGCGCGCCGATACGGTGACCGCCCACCGAGGGCTATTACGGGCGCAGGAGCTGGTCTCCTACCTGGTGGAGACGGTGGATACATCCCTGGAAGTCGGGCAGGGCCTGGCGGCGCTGTACGACTACTTCCATCGCCGGCTGGTCGAAGCCAATGTCAACAAGGAGCCGGCGATCGCCGAAGAGGTCGCCGAAATGTTGAATGAGTTGCGTGACACCTGGGAGCAGGCCCTCAAAACCACGGGAGAAACAAGCGAAGTTACTTCCCAGCCACAGGAGGAGCAGGTTTGATGCCGCAGGAGTCGGTGTGCGATCTGCTGAACGAAATCCGGGCAGTGACCAAGAAAATGGTTGACGCGACGGAGGCCGGGGATGATGGTTTGGACACCCTGGCTTCTTTGTTGGAGCGAAGACAGGAACTGATGAACCGTGTGGATAACCTGCACCGTGAACAGTTGGGGGCTCCGAAAGACGATGAAATCCAACGGATCCGTGAATTACTGCGTGAGATCCGGGAAATGGATATCGTCGTGAGACAGGCCGTCGCATTTCGGCGCGAACTGGCCCGGAAGGCATTGGAGAGGGCACGGAACGAACGGAAAGGGTTGGCTTATCTTAAGTCGGGGATGAGTCTCGGCGGAGGGCTCGTGAACGATAAGGGGTAACCGTCGCCGACACCTTAAACCTCGGCGTTCAGCCCCAAACCGGCGGGGTGGGGCGGCTCTTCACCTTCCCCCGAAAGGCTACGGCGGGCGCGGTCAAGTTCGTCATCGGTCAGGAAACGCTGATGGCGGCCGTGCTCGTCGACTAGTTCCACCCGCAGGCGGCGCTGGCGGCGGTCCCTTTCGCTTCTCTCATCCCCACCCTTTTCCTTCCCTTCCTTTTCATCATGAACCCGAAAGCGAAAAGGGTAGTTTGAAAGCTCCGCCAGGCGGTTCAGGTGCTCCACCAGGCGGATGAGTTCCTCCAGGCCGACAAGCTGTTTGGCGACCAGATTCTGCTCGTCGGTCACTCCCGGCCGGGCCTGGGCCGGGTCGACCTTGCGGGCGGCGATGGCATCGTAGGTGAGCATTGATTGGAGGCCGCCGGCGCCGATTTTCATCCGCGGCCACCTCCCATGGAGCGAGATTATCTTAAGAAGTCAATAAGGGTGGTCTGCATCAGGCGGGCGCCAGCCGAAAGCGACGCACGGTAAGCGATCTCCCGCTGACTGAACTCGATGGTCACCTTGGCGATGTCGCTGTCCTCCAGCCCGGAGAGGACCCCGGTGAAGCGCACCTCCTGGTCCGTGTACTGCCCCTTAAGAGACTCCAGGTGGTTAGTGCGGGAGCCGATCTTGACACGGGCTTCCATAACTGTATCCATACGCTGGTCGATTTGACCGATCAGATTGCCGACCTGGGTTGTATTACCGGTGTCTAGAGCGTTACGTAGGGCGAAAAGCGTTTCGAAGATACCACCGGTAACATTGCCGCCGGCGTCTACCTGGCCGAAAACACCCTCATAAGGTGCTGTAGCTCCCTCAAGCCCGGCGTCCACACGCACGCGGTGGTCAACGGCCACCTCCCGCTCGATGGGGTTCGCGTTGCCGGAGTAGGTTACAGTCTCTGCCACGGCATCAACAGTGTATGGCTTCGTGCTCATCGCCGTACCGGCGAAGATGTACTTCCCGCCGAGCTGGCTGTTCGCAACCTTATCCATGGCGTCAATCAGCCCCTCAATCTGCCGGGCCAGAACAGCCTGATCCTCAGGAGTCAGGGTGTCGCTCGCTCCCTGAACGGCAATCTCCCGCGCCTTCTGTAAGAGGCCGGTGGCGTCGCCGAGCGCGGCGTCGGTCTCATAAAGCCAGGACAGCCCGTCGGTTATGTTCCGCGTGAACTGGTAGTTGTGGTCAAGGGCGACACGCATCTCCATCACCCGGTTGGCAGCCGTGGGGTCGTCGCTGGGCCGGTTGATCTTTTTCCCGGTCGACATGCGCTCCTGCGCCCGTACCAACTCCTCCAGGTTGCCCTGGACGCTGTTGATCATCCGCCTCCCGACCATATTATGGGTAATCCGCATTCCTTAAACCCCCATCCGGTTGATAATGGTATCGAGCATTGCGTCCAGGACGGTCACCACCCGGGCCGAAGCCTGGTAGGCATACTGGTACTGGGTCAGGTTCGCCAGTTCCTCGTCGATGGAAACGCCGATCACGGACTGGCGCAGGTTCTGCAGTTGCTCACGTACGGCCTGGGCGCTCTTGACCCGGTCGGCGGCTCCCGAGACATCGGTGCCGATGCGCGTCACCAGTTGGGTGTAAAAGCCTTCAAAGGTGGTATCGCCCAATGCGGCAATGGCATCATCACGCAGGCCGGCCACGTCAAGAGCCAATGTGCCGTCGATCTTTGTGACATCGAGTATGATGTCAGGGTGAACAGAAAAGCTGGATGCATCGGTGCCGGCAAAGAAATCAGCACGAGTGGTTCCATTATCCGGGTGTTTGGCGTTTACCTGTGTAATCAACGCCTGCGCCAGTTCGTTCAGGTTATTTATGTAGCCGATCACCTTCTGCCGGGCGCTCTCCAGCCCGACCAGGGAGCCGGGGGCATTGGCGTCGGCCAGGGTCGTGACGTTAACCGCCGGGGATGTTCCAATCGTCACGGTGAAAGGGCTGCCCCCATTGAGCGGGAAGTCGCCTGTTACATTGGCCGGTGGATTCGTACCGTTGATAAGGACCTCTCCGAACAACCGAACCTCAACCTGACCGTCCGCCAGAGAGGTGACCTGAATCTCCCCGATCGCCGCCAGCTTGTCAAGGAGAACATCCCGACGGTCCATCAGGTCGTTGGCCTTGTAGTCGGCATTTCCCAGGCTGGCGATGGCCTGATTGATAGCCGCAATCTGATCCGCCAAGTTGTTAATCTCGTCGACCTTGTTCTCGAGATCGTTTTCCAAACCGTCCCGGTTGTCCACGAGTTGGCCATAGGTCACTTTAACCATGGAGGTCAACTCTTCCCCGGCCTCGCGCACGGCGGCCTTCAGGCCGGGGTCCTGGGGGTTATTGTTTAAGTCCTGCCAGTAGTTAAAGAACTTGCCGATGACACTCTGAAGGCCGTAATCGGTCGGCTCGGGGAAAAGGGCCTCGACCCGCGCCAAGGCATCCGAGCGCTCCTCCCAATAGCCGGCGTCGCCCAGCGCCCAGCGGACGTGGCTGTCGATAATGCTATCCCGGACCCGGCGGATCTCACTGACCGTCACCCCGGTGCCGAGCTGCCCGGGCGTCACCTTCTGCGTCATCATCGGGATCGTGTACGGGTTTTCGGCCGTATGCACCGCCTGCTGGCGGGTGTAGCCTTCGGTGTTGGCGTTGGCGATGTTATGGGACGTGGTGTCCATGGCGGCGCGCTGGGCCATAAGCCCGCGCCGGGCGATTTCTAAGCCGAAAAAGGTGGAGAGCATGCGGGATACTCCTCTCCAAAATGATATGGTGGTTACACTGACCGGTCGAGGCTGCCGGCGGCACCGCCGCCGTCAATCTTGCCTCCCGCGCCGTAAGTCTCCCCGCCCCTATTGGTGAGCAGCCGCAACATAGTTGTATGGAGCTGGAGAGCGCAGGCGCTCATGGCCTGCGCGATCGAGTTCGCCTCTTGCAGGGCCCGTAACGCATCCTTCAACCGGTCACGCAGGGCGGTCATGGGTCCCTGCAGGTCCGGCGGCGCATAGGGCAGAAGATCCTTCAGGCCGGCCCCTTCCGGCAAACCAAGCACCTTCTCCAGTTCTATCTGCACCCCAAGGCGGGTGTCCTCCAGCCTGGCAAGCTCCACCCCGTGGGCACCTATCTCCTCCAGAGCATTATTCAGGTCGTTGAGGCTATCCTGCCTCAAAGCTGCGATCTGCCGCTCCACGGCCGCAGTCAGGTTATGGACGGTTGAAACCTGCTTTTCCATTAGCAGATAGAGATCCATGAACAGATCCGGCACAGGCAACGCCCCTTCGTGGCAGAGTCGGAACCCAAGGGCTCTCATAAAGACATGGGCCGACACAGAGGTCGGCCCCTGATCACCCAACCCGGCGGTCTACACCCGCCGGTCCAGGAGCGCTTCCCTGATCATCCCCCGGGCGATCCGCGTGGCGTCCGGGCGGTAGGTACCCTCATCCACTTCCCGGCGCACCTTTTCCACCAGTTCCTCACGGATATCGGGCATTTCTTTCAGGCGCGCCTGATAGACCTGGAGTTCCTGCGTCCGCTCGGAAATCTCCAGCGTGGAGGCCTGCTCCGCCGCGCTTCGGCGGCCTTCGGCGCGCTCCTTTTGTTCAATTTGCTCCCTGTAGACCTTGATCGGGTCGATATTGAAACCGTCGATGCGCACGGCCGATCAGTCCTTTAAAGGTTTCTCATATCTGGTTATCGGCTCCTGAAGAACGATCTTTAATGGAAACAATCGGTTAACCGCGGGCGTACGTAGACCGATGCCTCCTGCGGTGTAAAGCTGATTTTAAGTAAGGGGCCTGACCCCCTACTTAAAATCAGCTTAATACGCGCATGATTTCGGGGGCGATCTGCGGCAGCGGCAGGACCAGGTCGGCTGCGCCGGCCTCGGCGGCCGCCCGCGGCATGCCGTAGACGACGCAGGTACTCTCGTCCTCGGCGATGGTCTGTCCCTGCGCGGCCTTGATACGGCCCATGCCGTCCGCCCCGTCACGGCCCATCCCCGTCAAAAGGACACCGAGGGTGCGCGGGCCGTAGGTCTCGGCGGCGGCGGCCATGACACGGTCCACCGACGGCCTGAAGCCCCCGGGCGGCAGAGGCCGGTCGTCCGGCTGCACGCCGGCCACCACCCCCGCCCCCTTCCGGCGGAAGGAGAACTCGAACCCCGCGGGCGCCACCAGGGCCCGCCCCGGCAGGACGGCGTCCCCCTCGGCGGCGTGCTTCACCTCCAGAGCGCTCCGCTGGTCCAGGTTCTCGGCCAGGCTGGCGGTGAAGCCCCGGGGCATATGCTGTACGATGACGACGGCCGCCGGCAGGTCCCCCGGCAAGGCGGGAACCAGGACGCGCAGCGCCGCCGGCCCGCCGGTGGAGCAGCCGATGACCACGATCTCCGGCCGTTCCGCCGGCCCCCGCTCCGCAGCGGGCTTCGGCGTCCCAACCCATGCCGGCGGGACGCGCGCTCCCTGCCGGAGGGAAGCTGCCCGGGCCGTTGTCCCCCGGCCCGCATGGACGAGGCGCGCCCCAACGGCCACCTTAATCTTCGCCGCCAGATCGGCCACCATCGGCTCCAGGCCCCCGGGCATGCCCTTCGGTACGAAGTCCACCGCCCCGAGGGCGAGGGCCTCGACCGTCGCCGCGCTCCCGGCGCGGGTGTGGGCGCTGAGCATCACCACCGGAACGGGGTGGACGCGCATCAGTCGCCGCAACGCCGCCAGGCCGTCGAGGATGGGCATCTCGACGTCCAGGATGACCACGTCCGGGCGGACCCTCGGAATCTGCTCCAGGGCTTCCTGGCCGTTGGCGGCCGTGCCCGCTATGATAAACCCATACTTCTCTTCCAGAACCTTGCCGACGACCCGCCGGATAACGAGCGAGTCATCGGTGAGAAAGACCTTAACCGGCCTCATAGGCCAGCTCCCTGACAGACTCCTTCCGCGTGATCTCCCGTACGAGGGCGCGGACGTCCACGATCAGGGCCACCCGGCCGTCGCCCAGGATGGTGGCGCCGGAAAGGCCGGGGATACGTCCCAAAAGATCCCCGAGAGACTTGATGACGATCTCCTGCTCCCCGAGCAACCCGTCCACCACGACCCCGACCCGGCTCTCGCCGGTGCCGATGATGACCATGCAGGTCTTCTCCTCGTCCTTCTCGGAGTGGCCGAAGAGGCGCCCAAGACGCACCAGCGGCAGGACCGAACCACGGACGACGACGACCTCGTTGTCCCCCACCATGCGGATTTCACTGTGGGGGAACTGGATGATCTCCTGCACGTTCACCAGCGGGAAGGCGTAGACCTGCCCGGCCAGGTCGACAATCAGCGCGCGGATGATGGCCAGAGTGAGAGGTAATTTGATGGTGAAGCGGGAACCCGTGCCGGGGGTGCTCTCGACATCCACGTTTCCCCCGAAGCTCTCGATCTGGTTCTTCACCACGTCCCCGCCCACGCCGCGTCCGGAGAGGTCGGTGACGTTTTCAGCCGTGGAAAAGCCGGGAACGAAGATAAGCTGCAGGGCGTCAGCGTCACGCATGCGCCGGGCTGTCTCCTCGTCGATGAGCCCCTTCTCCACGGCCTTGCGCCGCAGGGCCTCGGGGTCCATCCCCCGCCCGTCGTCCTCGACGCGGATGACGATGTTGTTCTCCTGGTGGCAGGCGCGCAGGCGAAGCACGCCCGTCCGCGGCTTGCCCAGGCGGACACGTTCGTCGGGCGGCTCGATCCCGTGGTCGATGGCGTTGCGCACCAGGTGCAGCAGGGGGTCGCCGATGACCTCGATGACGTTCCGGTCCAGTTCGGTCTCGCGCCCCTCGATGACCAGGTCGATTTCCTTCCCCAGCTTATGGGCCAGGTCCCGCACCATGCGCGGGAAACGGTTGAAGACCTGGGCGATGGGCAGCATCCGCGCCTTCATGATCTGCACCTGCAGGTCGTTGGTGACCTGCCCCAGGTGGTTGGCGATCCCCTCCAGAGTCTCGATCATCTCGTCGTTCCCCAGGCGGTTTTCCACCACTCGGGCGAAGCGATCCAGCCGGGTACGCTCAATGACCAGCTCGCCGACCAGGTTCATCAGGGTATCCAGTTTCTCAACGTCAATGCGCACCGTACGCACCGTCTGCCGGTGCTCGGCGTGGCCGTTCCCCGGCCCGGCGCCCGCGGCCGCCTTCTCCGCCGGCCCTTCGGCCGTATCCGTCGTAACCGCCGCCGGGCCCTCCGGCAACACGACCGGTTCCACCAGCACCATGAAAACCTCGGCGATGGTCATCAATTGGTTGTGAATGCGGTCGGGGTCCTCCCGCGAGAGAAGGATAACCTCGAAGACATCGTCGAAGCGGCCGTCCTGCAGTACCTCGGCCGGCGGGACGGACCGGATGGCCTCCCCCATTTCCTCCAGGTTGCGGAAGACAAGGAAGGCCCGGGCGGCCTTCATCTGGCACCCCGGGTCCAGGCGCACCGTAATACGGTACGGGGTGAGGCCGACGAGCAGGGCCTCCCGTATGACCTCGACCTCGCTCTCGGTCAGGTCCGCCGCCCCCGGGGCTTCGGGCGGACCGGAATCCGCCTCCGCCGCCCCGGGCACCGCCGTCACCGCCGCGGCACCCCCGTCCTCGAAGGCCCGTAGCCGGCCGATCACCGGCGCGATGTCGACCTTCGCGCCACCCTCGATGATTTCTTCGCGCAACGCCTTGAGGGTGTCCAACGCCTCGAAGAGGACGTCCACCATCTGCGAGGTGACCTGCAGCCGGCCCTGGCGTATGCGATCGAAGAGGTTCTCCATCTCGTGGGTCAGCCCGGACATCCGGTCATAGCCCATGATCGCCGAGGAGCCCTTGACGGTGTGCGCCGCCCGGAAGATCTCCTGGATCGTGGCCTCGTGCTGCCCTTCCCGCTCGAGGGTCAGGAAGCCGTCGTTCAGGACCTGGATCTTTTCATCCAGTTCGTCAAGGAATACGCCTATTTCCGCATCCGAGAACATTATTCGCCCTCCCAGCGGCTAAGCCGTGGCCTGCACGGACATGTCCGCCCCGCGCAACTCCTCCTGTTCCGCTTCTATCAGGACCTTCTCGGTGTCCAGCATGATGATCAACCGCTCGCCCCAGAGGGCGATGCCCCGCAGGTAGGCGGAGTCGATCCCGTTGATCACCGGCGGCGGGGGCTCGATGCTGTCCGCCGGCAGGCGCAGGACCTCGAGGACG